>JBAYOZ010000074.1:0-8457 GCA_041677965.1 Pusillimonas sp. | reverse complement strand
CTGTCAGAGGTTGATCAGGGTCGCCAGCGAGGGCGGCCCGGCATCGGTTACGGGCATGCGGCTTGCCGTTTGCAGAAGCTTGTCAAGGTGTCCCGGGTGTGGCAGCATCGGGCCAAAGAAATGGTTGTTATCGCCCGCTTGCACCAGCAAGGTCGGGAAATTCTCGACATCTTCATCGCCCAATAGTTCGGGGTTCTCTTCGATATCTACCCAAATGAACGTGTGCTGTGGCCATTTTTCGGCCAGCTGCGCAAAGCTGCCGGCGTATTCGCGGCAGGTGTCGCACCATTGGGCGCAATAGCACACCACCAGGTAGTGCTGGCTTGTTGGGGTGGCAGCAGACAGCTGGCGTTGCAGCGGTTCAAGATCGTCGGGAAGCGTGTAAACAGGCATGGGGCAGGCCAAAAAGTCTTAACCATAGCGGCGTGAAAATTCAGGTTTGGCTATCATAGTCGAATGTTTGTCAGGATATGAAAATGAAGTCTGGTTCTCAGGTTGTCATCAAAACATCAGACCCGGTCCAGGTGTCCGGGCTGGGTTCGGTCAGTCAGGCCTTTCGGCGCGCACTGGTGTCGCAGCTTCACCCGCGCATGCTGTTCGCGCTGTTTTTGCCGTTCATTATTGCGTTGCTGGGTGCTGTGGTGCTGCTGCTTGCGTTCTGGACGCCGCTTACCGGCTGGTTGACTGACCAGGTGGCCAGTTGGGGTGTCATCAACAGCATTGACCAGTTCATGTTGGGGCTTGGCCTGTTTTCACTGAACCTTATTCTGGTTCCCATGCTGGCGGTTGGCATTTTGTTGCCGTTGGCCGGTATTCTCGGGCTCATCATTGCGGCTATTTTTGTCATGCCCCTGGTGTTGCGTCATCTTGAACAACGTGAATACAACGGGCTGACCCGTCAAGGTGAAATGTCCACCGCCCTGGGCATCTGGAATGCTGTCTGGGTTGGCGGCCTGTTTGCTATTGGGTGGCTGGTTACCATGCCGCTTTGGCTGTTTCCGCCACTGCCGATTATTTTGTCGGTGTTCTGGTGGGCCTTTGCCTTTACCCGCATGCTTCGCGTTGATGCCATCATCGAGCATGCCAGCGCCCAAGAGCGTCGCCTGATCTGGAAACGCCATAATCGAAAATACTGGCTTATGGGCACGATCATTGCCTTGATCAACCTGTTCCCGCCGGCATGGCTGGTGTTGCCGGTATTTTCGGCACTGGTGTTCGCTCATTTCAGTCTTGAAGCCTTGCGTCAGTTGCGCCAGGAAACCGTTATTGATGTCTGACTTTTGTACAGGTAACACTATGTCTGCTTCCCCGGTGCCACGCGTGCGCCTGATTATTGTCGGTGACGAAATTCTTTCGGGGCGTCGCCAGGACAAGCATTTTTCCAAAATTATTGAACTGCTCGGTCAGCGGGGTATGCATTTGTCCGGTGCCGAGTTCGTGTCTGACGACCGCGCCAGCATTGCTGCAGCGCTTGAACGAAGTTTTGCAACTGACGATATTGTGTTCAGTTGCGGCGGCATTGGTGCCACGCCCGACGACCAGACCCGTCAGGCAGCCGCACAGGCTTTGGGCCTGGATCTGGTTTTGCACCCCGAGGCCGAGCGCCTTATTACCGAGCGTTGCGCCGATAACGAAAAAAAAGGTATTGGCAGCGCCGATATGTCGCTACCCGAAAACCGTCAGCGTCTGCAAATGGGCTACTTTCCGGTGGGCTCTGAAATCGTGCCTAACCCCTACAACAAGATACCCGGGTTTTTCATCAAAAATCATACATTCATGCCCGGCTTTCCGGTCATGGCCTGGCCAATGGTCGAATGGACACTCGATACCCGTTACCGCCAGTTTCATCACCAGGTCGTCCGGGTCGAGCATTCATTCCTGGTATTCGGGTTGCCCGAGTCTCGCATTACGCCGGCACTTGAAGCCCTCGAGGCCCGCTGGCCGGGCGTCAAGGCATTCAGTTTGCCCAGCATGGGCGGTGAAGGACGCCCCCATATCGATCTTGGGGTCAAGGGTGAGCCACAGGCGGCTGCCCAGGCCCTGGCCTTTCTGAAAGATGCGGCTCAGGCGGCCGGCGGCACATTAACGCCCTGATCCTCACGCTCACGACACCCGTGTTCCTGAAGTTGCCGGCAAGCGGTTATTTCAAAAAACTGCTTGCCAAAGCGCAAAACATTTTCATAATATGAGAATGTTGCGTCGCATCATAAACAGGTATGTCTACAGCTGATCCCCTTTCCTCGCGGCCGCTGCCCAAACCGGCCAGTGCTTCCGATTCGCCGATCACCATCCAGGTTCTCGAGCGCGCCATGGTGCTGCTCGACGTTCTGGCGCAGCAGGCCGAAGCCGTACCGCTCAAGGTGCTGGCTGAAAAAACTGGCCTGCACACTTCAACGGCGCATCGCATATTGAACGATCTGGTGGTTGGGCGTTATGTTGAGCGTGTTGACAGTGGCTTGTACCGCCTTGGCATGCGCTTGCTTGAACTGGGGTCGCTCGTCAAAGGTCGGCTTAATGTGCACGAGGTTGCCTTTGAGCCGATGCGCGACCTTCATCAGTTAACGGGTGAAACCGTCAATCTTTCGGTCCAGCAAAACGACGAGATCGTCTACGTTGAACGCGCCTGGAGCGAGCGCTCCGGCATGCAGGTGGTGCGGGCCATAGGTGGTCGGGCCCCGTTGCACCTCACATCAACCGGCAAACTTTTCCTGTCAGTCTCCGATCCGCGCCAGGTCAAGGCCTATATCATGCGTACCGGGTTGGCGGGCGCCACACCCAACAGCATTACCCAGGCTTCGAAACTTGAAGAAGAGCTGGGGCTTATCAGGCGCAGCGGTTATGCGCGCGATAACGAAGAGCTTGAGTTGGGTGTGCGCTGTATTGCAGCGGGCATTTACGATGACGCGGGCAACCTGCTGGCGGGCTTGTCAATTTCTGCCCCGGCCGAGCGTCTGCGTGAAGAATGGATCGACCTTCTGCTCAAGACGGCCAATCGGATTTCTTCTGCCCTTGGCTTTGAAGGTGCAGTTGCAGATAAACGCAATGGTGTTGGTGTCTGAATATTGCACTGCAATAAAAAATTCATTGACACGTTGTTTTTAAAGGGTTAAATTTGAATTGTGCATTGCAACATAACCCCGACATAAAGGAACTCACCATGAGCGCGATCCCCCAGCAATTGTTTGAAAACCAGAAAGCTTCCCTTGACAAGGTCCTGGCCGCCCAGGGTCTGATTTTTGGTGGCTTTGAAAAGCTTATCGACCTGAACCTTAAGGTCATGAAGGCAACGTTTGAAGATGTCGCCCAGAAATCACACGAAGCTGTTGAAGTTAAAGATCCTCAGGAAGCCGTGGCGTTCACGACTGGCTTGATGCAGCCTAACGCCGACAAGGTTCTGGCCTACGGCAAGCACGTATACGACATCGTTTCTTCGGTTCAAACTGAACTGAACCGCCTGGCTGAAGAGCAATTGGCGCAAGGTCAGCATCAGGTTCATGACGCCATCGAGCAGCTGGCAAAGAATGCCCCGACAGGCTCGGAAGGCGCTATCGCCTTGCTGAAATCATCGGTTGCATCGGCCAACAGCGCCTACGAAACCGTTGCCAAAGCCGCCAAGCAAGCGTCTGAAGCTGCTGAATCGAATATCACTGCAGCGACCAACGCCACGTTCAAGGCAGCGAATGAAGCCGCTGAAGTTGTCAAATCGGCAACGCCGCGCCCTGCTGCACGTAACGGCAAACCTGCCTAAGGTTGGTACCGTTAGGCTCAAGTCTTTGGCTTGAGCCTGCAAAAACAAAAGCCCGTTAAAAAACGGGCTTTTGTTCTGCTCAGGGGCCCTTTCTGACTGCAAGGGCCTTTTTTGCGCGTGATGGCGGCTGGTGCGCCGGTACGTTACGACCGGTTGCGGTTGCCAAGGGCGCGTACACATTCCCCGATCAGGGCAGGGCCCCGGTAAATCAGCCCGGTATATAACTGCACTGCATTGGCACCTGCCTTGATTTTTTCAACGGCGTGCTGCCCCGAGGCAATACCCCCGACACCAATAATGGCAACGTCTGGGCCCAGACGCTGACGCAGACGTGCAATGACGGCCAGCGACAGTTCGTGTACCGGGGGGCCAGACAGCCCGCCGGTTTCGTCGCCATGCGGCAAACCCTTTACAGCCTCGCGCGACAGGGTAGTGTTGGTCGCAATAACGCCATCTACCCCCTGTTTGGCCAAAACGTCAGCAATAACGTCAACCTGCTCTGGCTCAAGATCGGGAGCAATTTTTACGGCCAATGGCACGCGCTTGCCGTGCTGGTCTTCAAGCGCCTTGCGCTTTTCACGCAATGGGGTCAGCAAATCATCAAGCTCGGACTGGCCTTGCAAGGCACGCAGGTTCTGGGTATTGGGTGAGGAAATATTGACGGTGACGTAGTCGGCATGCGGATACACGCCTTCCAGGCCGATCAGGTAATCGGACACTGCATTTTCAATGGGCGTAGCGGCATTTTTACCGATATTAAGCCCCACGATACCGCCATGCGAGCGCCATTGGCTTTGCTGCACATTATCAAGAAAAACGGCCAGGCCCTTGTTGTTGAAGCCCAGGCGGTTGATCAGGGCGTTAGCCCGAGGTAACCGGAACATGCGTGGCTTGGGGTTGCCACTTTGGGGTTTGGGTGTCACAGTGCCGACTTCAATGAAACCGAAACCGAGGTTGGCCAGGGCATCAATGTGGGCACCGTTCTTGTCAAGCCCGGCCGCCAGGCCCACCGGGTTGCGCAACGAAAGCCCCATCAGTTGCGAGGGCAGGCTTGGGGCATCGTGCAGCAGACGTCGTGTCATGCTGCAATCGTAGGCCTTCTGCAAAGATGACAAGGTAAGCTCGTGGGCCTGCTCGGCATCCATCGAAAACAAGGCAGGGCGGGTCAGAGAATAAGCGTTGAATAAGAAAGACATGACTCAGGGGGCGTGGGTAGACGCAGACACCCAGATGCCATTGACGAGGATCTGGTGTGGCCGAAAAAGGGATTTGTATGCCATTTTACGGCTTTCCGGAATCCAGTACCCCAGATACAGCCAGGGCAGCCCCAGTGCCTGGCAGTGACGGATCAGCCAGACAATGCCATAGGTTCCCAGACTACCCTGGGCATCGGGGTCAAAAAAGGTATAAACCGCCGACACGCCGGTATCCAGGATGTCGATGATTGATACCATCTGCAAAAGCCCTTCGGGGGTACGGAACTCGATCAGTGCGCTGTCAACCCGGCTGCTGAGCAGAAACTGTGTGTATTGCGCCTCGCTGTCTTCATCCATGCCGGCGTTGGCGTGGCGCGACGTGATGTAGTGCTGGTACAGCCGGAAATGGTCGGCGTCAAACACCAGGGGCAGTGTCGTGGCCTGCAGGTGCTGGTTAGCTTGCCATGCCCGTCGTTGTGAGCGGGTGGCCTGAAAACGATTGACATCGACACGAATGGGTTTGCAGGCCTGGCACCCGTCGCAATGCGGCCGATAGGTGAAGGCGCCACTGCGCCGGAAGCCTTGTTCAACCAGACGGCTGTAAACGGGGGCGTCGACCAGATGATTCGGTGCGGCCACTTGCGATCTGGCGCTAAGCCCTTCAAGATAGCTGCAAGGGTAGGGGGCTGTGGCGTAGAACTGCAGGCTGTGGCAGTGGGGGTCGTTGGGGCGGCTCATGGCAGGGTAGGCAACATCGGTGACCTGGCTATTATGCGCACTGACTGCGGTCTGATGCAAATCTTCCGCATTGCAATAGTGGGCCAGGTTGCCACACTGGCCCGGGTTTGATCAGGGCTGATTCCAGCCACCCCATGAACACCTTTCGAGGAACAGGTCGTGCCCCCAGGCTGGCCAGATGTCGTGTTTCTTGCTGGCAATCAATGAAGTCAACGCCTTGGGCCCGAAGGAAGTTCACCAGGTAGACCAACGCAATTTTTGACGCGTCCGTCATGTAGCTGAACATTGACTCGCCAAAGAAAAAGCCACCCAGGCTCACACCGTACAGCCCGCCGACAAGCTTGCCTTCGTGCCAGGTCTCGATGCTGTGTACCCGGCCGGCGACATGCCAGGCCCTGTAAACAGCCTTGATGTCCGATGAAATCCAGGTGCCGGCACCGTCTCGCCGTGGTCCACCGCAGGCGTCGATGACGTGTTCGAAAACCGTGTCTACGGTGACTTGCCAGGTTGGCGTGGTCTGTGTTTCGGTGCGCTCGATCTGGCGCAATTTCTTTGCCAGCGATTTCGACAGTTTCAGGGCATGACAGGGTAAGACCATACGCGGATCCGGGCTCCACCACAGTACAGGGTCACCTTCGCTGAACCATGGAAATACGCCTTTTCGATAGGCCTCTTCAAGCCGGCTTACCGACAAATCCATACCCGCGGCCAGCAGACCGTCTGGTTGAGCCAACGAGACGTCAGGCAACGGGGTGTCGGTGGAAACCCAGGGCAGAACGGTCATGCGCAAGGCAGGCGATAGCCCGCCACCGCGTCAGGCAGGTTTTTTGGGTGGGAGGTGGACATCGTAGCAATGGACAGGGGGGCAGGCACCCGGTTTGAACAGGCCTTTGCCAAGGTCGTCAATGTAATGTTCCAGCGTGGTGATCACGGTACGAAAGGCGAGGTCAGGCCACGGAATGTCGGCGATGTCGAAAAAACGGGCATCGAGGCTTTCCGGACCAGGCGCCAGTTCCGGGCTGAGGACCCGGGCCAGGTAGAAAAAATGGACCTGTTCGGCGTGTGGAACATCAATGATGGTGTACAGCGCACCCAGTTCGATTTGCGCTCCGGCTTCTTCCTGGGTTTCGCGCATGGCCCCTTGCGCTGTGGTTTCCCCCAGCTCCATGAAGCCTGCCGGCAATGTCCAGGTGTTGTAACGTGGTTCGATTGCGCGGCGGCACAGCAAGATCTTGTCTTCCCATACGGGGACAACGCCAACCACGTTACGGGGGTTCTGGTAGTGAACGGCCCCGCAGTGTTCGCAAACGGCCCGAAGACGGTTGTCGTCGGGCGGCGTCATGTAGGTGACGGGGTGGGCGCACTGGCTGCAGAATTTCTGTGTGCGAGGTGCCGGAAAATAAAACGATGCTTCGGGTGGGGTGGCCATGTTTTTTATTTGTACGAGTGGTGGGCTGATGCAAACAGCATTAAGCATAGCCTAATGCGGGTTAAGCATAGCCTAATGCCGGGTTACGCACAAAACCCAGCATCGTTTCTACCTGGTCGACCGCACAACTGTGAAACGGAACAGCCTGGACGCTGACTGACTTAAAGGGGGTTATTACACTGAGTGTACTGATTGTCTGGGGTGACAAGCGAGACATCAGTTGTTCAAGGTCGGGGGGTGAGCCATCGGATAGTGTGAATTTATCAAGGACAGGCATCAGGTCGCGGCCGGCAACCAGACCCGGACCCAGATCTGTGGCGACATACAGGTGCCCGGCAGCGTCCAGCAACCATGACCGAACTTCGGCAGCGTAGGCCCCGGTGTGTGCCTGTAGCCGGTTGCCGTCGTCGGCCGTATGAAAAACCAGTGGCGCGGCGTCAAGGCGGGCAAACACACGTTGCGGCCCGTTCTGGAAAAACCAGCGGCCTGAGTCGTCGTGACTGTAGTTTCGATTGATGAAGGCAAGAATTTGCGGGTTGCTGATGGATTCGCCAGCAGGGTAAGCATGGCCGGTTTCAGCACAAAGCGCCTTGCCGTCGGGGTGCAGGCGCCATTGGCCTGTGGCGGTCAGGGATAACCAGCCGAAAATGTCAGGGATGTTTGGCCAGCGGGCCATAGCGGCACGAACTAGGTCATCCATGAAAATATTTTGGAGTGTGTGGGGGGGGGTGGAGGCGCAACTCGGAATCGAACCGGGGTACACGGATTTGCAATCCGCTGCATAACCACTCTGCCATTGCGCCATTACGTACCTGATTGTACGTAAAAAAGGGAAGCTTTTGTGAGCTTCCCTTTGGTGTTTGGAGCGGGAAACGAGTCTCGAACTCGCGACCTCAACCTTGGCAAGGTTGCGCTCTACCAACTGAGCTATTCCCGCGTTGCACTTCTCAAGTGCTTCTGAAGCATTTTGCTGCTTGCCCCAGGAAGCTTTGCATTTTAACCTGTTTTTTCAGGTTTTGCAAGCAACTTTAAAATTATTTTTTAAGGCTGCTTTGCGTTTGCAAAGTGTTGCTGCCTTGCTTTGGCATTTTGTTTCTACTGGTGTGTAGTTACTTTTTGCCGCTGCGTTAATCAGCAAGAACGCAAATATAACACATATTATTTTTGCTGTGCAAGTGGCTTTGGGTTTTGTCATGCTACCAGCTCATGCATCCTGCTTGCGGCCCTTTGAAATTGTCTGGTTGTGGTTGAGGGTATTGGCGTAAGACCTGGACGTGAAGACAGGACGGGGAGTCTGCGGCGCCGTTGTCTGGCCGATGTTTTCATGCGGGACGCCGTGGTGTAAT
>JBAYOZ010000073.1:0-8556 GCA_041677965.1 Pusillimonas sp. | reverse complement strand
TTTGTTTGAGCAGGTCGTTGACCTGCTGCGGGTTTGCCTTGCCCTTTGCCGCCTTCATGATCTGGCCGACCAGTGAATTGAAGGCTTTTTGTTTGCCGGCGCGATATTCTTCGACAATGGCCGGGTGGGCGGCCAGGACATCGTCAACCATCTTGCCGATGGCACCGGTGTCACTGATCTGCTTCAGACCTTTGGCGTCGATGATGGCATCGGCATCACCGCCATTTTCGCCGGCCCACATGGCTGCAAATACATCGCGGGCGATTTTGTTGGAAATGGTGCCATCGATGATGCGTTTGATCAGGCCAGCCAGGGCTTCAGCGCTGACCGGGATGGCGTCGATGTCTTTTTCATCGCGGTTAAGCGCGGCCGAGACTTCGCCCAGTATCCAGTTGGCGGCCAGCTTGGCCTGACCCTCGGGCAGGTGTCTGGCGGTGGCTTCGAAATAATCGGCAACTGCGCGGCTCATGGTCAATTGAGCGGCATCGTAGCCGGTGAGGCCCAGGTCGGATTCGAAGCGCTTGCGCTTGGCGCCGGGCAATTCGGGCATGCCGGCCTTGACGCGCTCAACCCATTCGGGGGCGATGACCAGCGGCGGCAGGTCAGGGTCGGGGAAGTACCGGTAATCGTCGGAATCTTCCTTGCTGCGCATGCTGCGTGTTTCGTCTTTGTCGGCGTCGTACAGGCGGGTTTCCTGGCGCACCTTGCCGCCATCTTCAATCAGTTCGATTTGCCGTTGTGCTTCGTGAATAATGGCGCGTTCAAGGAAGCGGAACGAGTTCAGGTTCTTGATTTCGCAGCGTGTGCCAAATTCGGCCTGGCCTTTGGGGCGAACCGATACGTTGGCGTCGCAGCGGAATGAACCTTCCTGCATGTTGCCGTCGCAAATACCCAGCCATACGACCAGGCTGTGCAGGGTGCGTGCGTAGGCTACCGCTTCGGCCGCCGAACGGATTTCGGGTTCAGAGACGATTTCAAGCAGCGGTGTGCCGGCGCGGTTAAGGTCAATGCCTGTAGACGATTCGCCATGCGGCCCGGTGAAGTTCTCGTGCAGTGACTTGCCGGCGTCTTCTTCAAGGTGGGCGCGAGTCAGGCGCACCGTTTTTTCGGTATCGCCAACAAAAAACCGGATTTCGCCACCTTGAACCACCGGAATTTCAAACTGGCTGATTTGATAGTTTTTGGGCAGGTCGGGGTAAAAGTAATTTTTGCGCGCAAAGATTGAGCGCGGCGCGACATGGGCGTCTACGGCCAGGCCAAAGGCAATGGCGCGTTCGACCGCACCACGGTTCATGACCGGCAGGCTGCCGGGCAGGGCCATGTCGATTTCGTTGGCTTGCGTGTTGGGCAGGGCGCCGTAGGTGGTGCTGCTGCCCGAAAAGATTTTGGATGCCGTTGACAGCTGGGCGTGAGTTTCAAGCCCGATGACAATTTCCCATTCCATTATTTCAGTTCCGGTTTACGTTGATGCCAGTCGGTGGCTTGCTGGAAGCGGTCGGCGACAGCCAGGACCTGACCTTCACGGAAATAGTTGCCGATGATCTGCAGCCCGACGGGCAGGCTGGCATCGGCCCCGCCAAACCCGCAGGGGATGGAGGCGGCCGGCAGGCCGGCCAGGCTGACACCCAGCGTGTAGATATCGGCCAGCCAGTCGGCGGTGGGGTCATCACGGTTGTCGCCGATGCGTTTGGCAACGGTTGGCGTGACCGGCCCCATGATGACGTCGCATTGCCCGGCAAACGCCTGCTGGAAATCGTTGGCAATCATGCGCCTGACACGTTGCGCCTGCAGGTAGTAGGCATCGTAGTAGCCATGGCACAGCACATAGGTGCCCACCATGATGCGCCGGATGACTTCCTGGCCGAAGCCTTCGGCGCGCGAGCGGCTGGTCATGTCAGCCAGGTCAGTGTAGCTGGGGGTGCGATACCCGTAGCGAACCCCGTCGTAGCGCGACAGGTTGCTGGAGGCCTCGGCCGGCGCGATGACGTAGTAGGCCGGGATGGACAGTTTGGTGCGAGGCAGTGAGATACTGACACGTGTGGCGCCCAGCGCTTCGTACTGTTGCAGCGCGGCCTCGACGGCGGCACCTACGTCGGCCGACAGGCCTTCGTTGAAAAATTCGGTTGGGACACCAATACGCAAGCCTTGCAGGGGTTTCGCTCCGTTTGCATCGAAGCGGGCAACCGCGTCGTTGAATTCGCTGCGAATACGGCCAGGCGCATTGGCGACGCCGTCGCAAAACTCAAGACTGGTGGAATCACGCTCGTCAAAGCCGCTCATGGTGTCGAGCAGTTCGAGCAGGTCTTTGGCGTGGCGGGCCACCGGCCCGGCCTGGTCAAGGCTTGAGCCGAAGGCAATCATGCCAAACCTCGATACCGTACCGTAGGTGGGTTTGATGCCGCTGACCCCGCAAAGGGCCGCAGGCTGGCGTACGGAGCCGCCCGTGTCGGTACCTGTGGTGGCCGGCACGATACCGGCGGCTACGGCAGCAGCCGAGCCGCCCGAGGACCCGCCGGGCACATGGCTGACATTCCAGGGGTTGCAGGCAGGGCCAAACGCAGAGTTTTCGTTGCCGGAGCCCATGGCGAATTCGTCGCAGTTCAGTTTGCCGATGGACACGGCACCGGCCTGGGCCAGGCGTGACACGACGGTGGCGTCGAACGGGCTGGTGTAGTTTTCGAGCATTTTGCTGGCCGCCGTGGTGCGCCAGCCTTGCGTAACAAAAACATCTTTATGGGCAATGGGCACCCCGGCAAGGGCACCGGCCTGGCCTGCGGCCAATTGTGCGTCGGCGGCACGCGCCTGTGCCAGCGTGAGTTCGGGGTCAATGTGCAGGAACGCGTTCAGCGACGCGTGGGCCTGGGCGGCCTGCAGCGCACCGGTGGCCAGCTCGGTGGCGCTGACCTTGCGCGCTGTCAGTGCATCGCGCAGTGCGGCAATGCTGTCATATTCGTGAGACATGGACATAAGTAATATTCGGTGAGAATTTATTCAATGACCGTGGGCACCAGGAACAGGCCTTCGGTTTGAGCCGGTGCGTTGGTCATGAGGGCGTCACGCTGTCCAGCCGACTGTGTGGGCAGAGGCTGGTCGTCGCGCAGGCGCAGGGCAATGTCCTGGTGTGCCGACAAGGGGTGTGCCATGGGCTCGATGCCGGCAGTGTCAACGGCCTGCAGTTCTTCGATGAGGCCCAGGATGCCGTTGAGTTCGGTTTGCATGGTTTGGCTGTCGGATTCCGACAGTGCGATGCGCGCAAGACGCGCGACGCGGGTGACGTCGTCTTGGGTAATGGCCATGGAATAGTCCGGTGGATAATCCGTTACTAAAAATTGAAGGAGCACACTGGTGGCCCCTGGCTAAACCCAATTATAAGTTATCATTTAAGGCTAATTCTCTTGATAAGGCCCGTGGTGCGCGTGTTAACCTCTGAACCGCGATGGCTTGTTAATTCGCTTCTACTTTATCTCTACTGAGCGCACATGTTCGGATTTCTCCGCAGTTATTTTTCCAGCGATATGGCCATCGACCTTGGTACGGCCAACACGCTTATTTACGTTCGTGGCAAGGGTATTGTGCTTGATGAACCTTCGGTCGTCGCCATCCGCCACGATGGTAGCCCCAATGGCAAAAAAATCATTCAGGCGGTAGGCCGCGAGGCCAAGCAGATGCTGGGCCGTGTACCGGGCAACATCGAAGCCATTCGTCCCATGAAAGACGGCGTCATTGCCGACTTTACCGTCACCGAGCAAATGCTCAAGCAGTTCATCCGCATGGTTCATCCGGGCAGCATGTTTGCGCCCAGCCCGCGCATTATCGTGTGCGTGCCCTGCGGCTCAACCCAGGTCGAGCGCCGCGCCATTCGCGAATCGGCCCTGGGTGCCGGCGCCAGCCAGGTATTTCTTATCGAAGAACCCATGGCCGCTGCCATCGGTGCCGGTCTGGGCGTTTCTGACGCCAGCGGCTCCATGGTGGTCGACATTGGCGGCGGTACCACCGAAGTGGCGGTTATTTCGCTGGGCGGCATGGTTTACAAGGGCTCGGTGCGTGTCGGTGGCGACAAATTCGACGAAGCCATCATCAACTACATCCGTCGCAATTACGGCATGCTTATTGGCGAGCCTACAGCCGAATACATCAAGAAAGAAATCGGTTCCGCGTTCCCGGGGGCCGAAATCCGCGAAATCGAAGTCAAAGGTCGCAACTTGTCTGAAGGTGTGCCGCGCAGTTTCACCGTGTCGTCCAACGAAATCCTCGAATCGCTCACCGACCCGCTGAACCAGATCGTATCTGCGGTTAAAACGGCGCTTGAACAGACCCCGCCCGAACTCGGGGCCGACATTACCGAAAAGGGCATTGCCCTGACCGGTGGTGGCGCGTTGCTGCGCGACCTTGATCGTCTCTTGCAAGAAGAAACCGGTTTGCCGGTCATCGTGGCTGAAGATCCGCTTACCTGCGTAGTGCGCGGGTGCGGCGAGGCGCTCGAGCATCTCGAACGCCTGGGCACGGTTTTCATCTACGACTGAACCCGAAACGGTGCGGCCTTGACCGATGCAGCGCAATCCGAATCTTCGTTTGTTCAAGCGGGGGCCCGCGCCCGAGGTTCGGCTGCTGGTCATCGTCATCATCAGCCTGGTATTGCTGGTTGTTGATTCACGCTGGCCGGTCTTTGATCCGGCCAGGCGTGTGGTGTCGTTGCTTATTTATCCGTTCCAGCGCATTGCCATGGCGCCCCGCGACCTGGCCGATGTGGTCGATAACTGGTTCAACGCGGCCAGTCAGGCGCGTACCGAAAAAGAAGCTCTGCAGCGCCAGCGTATCGAGCTGGCGCAGCTGGCCAGCCATATGGCGCAACTGACCACTGAAAACCAGCAACTTCGGCGCCTGCTTAGCGTTACCGAGCTGGGCGAACAAAAATCGATTGCCGTAGAAGTGCTGTACGAGCCGGCAACCGCATTCAGTCGCCACCTGATTTTCAATAAAGGCAGCAGCAGTGGCATCAAGCCAGGCATGCCTGTTATTGACGAGGGCGGGGTGGTGGGTCAGGTGATACGGGTTACCCCCCTGACCTCGGAAGCCGCCCTGCTCATCGACAGCAAGGTTTCGGTGCCGGTTCAGGTTGTACGCAACGGTCTGCGCCTGATTGCGTTCGGGGGTAACCCCGATGGCAAGGTGGAAGTCAGGTATTTGCCTGTAAATGCCGATGTCCAGGTTGGTGACGATTTGGTCACCAGCGGTATTGGTGGCTTGTTTCCGGCGGGTTTGGCTGTGGGCCGGGTCGACGAGGTGCTGCGTGATACGGTAAGCGGGTTTGCAATGGCGCTGGTCCGGCCGTCGTCTCACCCCGAACGCTATCGGCATTTCCTTGTGCTTGATACGGTTGAACCCTCACATGATGATGCCCCGCCCGAAAAGGCGGCGGCAACCAACGGGTAGTCGATAAGGGTATGAACAGTCCAGGTTCCCGTTCTTCATTAAGCGATCTGCAACCGCTTGATACGCGTTCGTTTGCCAAGTCGGCCAGCCTGTGGCTGGTATGGGGCTCAATTCTGCTGGCCTGGATTGTTTCATTGCTGTCGTGGCGGCTCTGGACGCCTTCACCAAGCTTGTTGCTGCTGGTGCTGGCCTTCTGGTGTCTTCATGAGCCTCGCCGCGTCAATTTGTTTACGGCGTTTTTGTTCGGCCTGCTGCTGGATGTCCATGACGCGGCCCCCCTTGGGGGGCAGGCCTTGCTTTACGGCCTGACCACCTACGGTGTCGTTTTGCTTGGCAAGCGGTTGCAGCGGTTCAATGCCGTGATCCAGGCCCTGCATCTGTTGCCGGTGTTTCTTTTGCCCGCGGCGGTGTATGGTTTGCTGGGGTCGTGGCTGGCTGGGCAGTGGATGGGCTGGGGCTGGTTGTGGTCGGCCTTGTTCACCGTAGCGCTGTGGCCTATTGCGTATATTTTGCTGCATTACCTGCCCAATCGTTTGCACGATGACATCGAAACCGGGGCGGCGTAACGCCAGCGCCTTCAAGCGGTATGTTTGAATTCAAAAAAACCTCGAAAGCCCAGAAACGCAAGATACTGCTGCGCGCGGTTGTGGCCGCCTCGTTCGTGCTGGTGTGCTTCGGTCTGCTGGCCGCGCGCTTGTGGTATTTGCAGGTGGTGCGTTACGAAGGCTTCTCGGCCAGAGCCGAGGCCAATCGTATTACCGTCCTGCCGATCCCGCCACGACGCGGTGAAATCGTTGACCGCAACGGCGTTGTGCTGGCTCGCAATTACCGCGATTACACGTTGGTGGTTACGCCAGCCAAGGTCAGGAATCTTGACCAGTTGCTTGATGATGTTGCCGAGCTCGTGTACTTCAGTGCGGCCCAGCGCAGGCGTTTCTTGCAGCAAGTTCAGCAAAGCAGTCGCTACGCCCAGATCCCGTTGCGCAACAACCTTAACGAAACTGAAGCGGCCTGGTTCGCCGCCAACGCGTATCGTTTCGACGGTGTTGAACTTAGTGCGCGGTGGGTGCGCGAGTATCCCTATGGCAAGACGGCGGCCCATGTCATTGGTTATGTTGGCCGCATCTCCGAGGCTGACCTGGAGCAACTCGAGGCCAGTGCCCAGACCGGCAATTATCGCGGCACATCAACGATTGGAAAAAAGGGTATAGAGAAAACCTGGGAATCGGTTCTGCATGGGCAGACAGGTCTTGAAGAGGTCGAGGTGACGGCCACCGGACGTCCGGTGCGTACCCTCAGGCGCATCGATCCGGTGCCCGGTTCAGACCTGGTATTGTCGCTGGATATCGGTCTTCAGCAATTGGCCGAACAAGAATACGAAGGGCGGCGGGGCGCACTGGTAGCCATCGACCCCAAAAGCGGGGAAATCCTGGCCTTTGTTTCGGCGCCTTCATTTGACCCCAACTTGTTCATAGATGGTATTGACGTCGATAACTGGCGTGAACTGAACGAGTCTCCCGACTTCCCTTTGTTGAATCGCCCCCTTTACAGCACCTACCCGATCGGCTCGACCTACAAGCCCTTTGTTGCACTGGCCGCGCTTGAAACGGGCGTGCGTACGGCTTCGCAGCGCATCTCAGACCCCGGGTTTTACGAATTTGGCGGGCAGAAATTTCGTAACGCCGGGTCTGTGGCGTATGGTTCTACCGATATGCATCGGGCGCTGGTGGTTTCTTCGGATACCTACTTTTATTCTCTTGGCCCCGAAATGGGGGTAAATGCGTTGCACGACTTCAGCCGCCAGTTCGGGTTTGGCCAGATTACCGGCATTGACCTCGATGGCGAAAAGAAAGGCATTTTGCCGTCCACCGACTGGAAGCAGCGGGCATTCAGGAAGCCCGAGCAACAGCGCTGGTATGCCGGTGAAACGGTGTCGGTGGCGGTAGGGCAGGGCTATAACGCCTTCACATTGCTGCAACTGGCGCAGGCCACGGCAGTGCTGGCCAACGGGGGAACCTATATGCGACCTCATTTGGTTGACATTGTGCGCAATTCGCAAACCGGGTTACATGAACAAACAGTGACAGAGCCGTCGCATGTGGTTCCGCTAAAGCCCGAACATGTCGCGGCAATCAACCGGGCCCTGGTCGGTGTGGTGAATGAAGGTACTGCCCGTCGTGCATTTGCCGGCGCAAAGTATCAGGCCGCCGGCAAGACAGGTACGGCCCAGGTCTACAGTTTGAGGGGAGCCAAGTATGATGCCAGTGCCGTTGATGAGCGTTTGCGTGATCACGCCCTTTTCATGGCCTACGCGCCGGCCGAGAACCCTCAAATTGCCCTGGCATTGATTGTGGAAAACGGGGGCTGGGGTTCAACGGCTGCAGCCCCCCTGGCACGCAAGGTATTTGACTACTGGCTGCGCGATTATGTGCCGCCTGCACCTGCGTCTGCAACAGGTGGGCAGCCATGAGACGGCTTGGACAGATTCTTGCCCGCGTCTTTGGCGCTTTCGATTGGCCCCTGCTTTTTGTGCTGCTGCTCATGTCGTTCATGGGCTTGCTGATCATGCATTCGGCGGTCGGGGATACCGACTGGCGCTTCGCCGATCAGGCCCGTAATTTTGTGCTGGCGTTCCTGGCGCTGTGGGTTGTGGCCCTGACGCCGCCAAAGTGGCTGATGAAGCTTACCCCCTTGCTTTATGTCTTCGGTGTTGTGCTGCTGCTGGGGGTTGAGTTTTTAGGTGAAACAAGCAAGGGTGCGACCCGCTGGCTCGATCTGGGGGTGGCCCGTATACAGCCCTCGGAGATGCTGAAAATTACAGTGCCCATGATGCTGGCCTGGTATTTTCATCGCAAAGAAGGCAAGTTTCGTTTTGTTGATTTTGTCGTTGCGCTTGTCCTGCTGTTGATCCCGTTCTTGCTTATTGTCAGGCAGCCTGATCTGGGTACAGCCTTGCTGGTGTTCATGTCCGGCTTTTTCGTCATTTACTTTGCAGGGTTGTCGTTCAAGCTGCTGATACCGCTGGCACTGGCCGGGGTGGTTGGTCTGGGGACCCTGGTGTATCTCGAGTATGGCATTTGCCAGCCTGGTGTTGACTGGGTGGTCTTGCATGAATACCAAAAC
>JBAYOZ010000072.1:0-8574 GCA_041677965.1 Pusillimonas sp. | reverse complement strand
GGCATCGCGCGACAAACCAGCACCGTTATCAACGACCCAGCCACGGGTGTCAACGCCCTGGGTTTGCAAGATACGCAATGCCGCTTGTGCGCCGGTGCGAGATGTCGCACCACGCCCCAGCTCTTCGGCCCCCAGCGTCAACAACAGCAGCCGGGCCATGACGTTGTTACTGAACTTGTTCACATGACGGATCATGTCTGACAAGGACTCTGAATCGTGCCAGGCGACCAGTGTGGCGCGTGAGGGCACAACACCCTGACGCATGCCTTTGGCCAAAGTACCCCCCAGTTCGGACCAGATCTGGCGGAACACGGTTTCAAAATGCAGGGGCTGTGACAGGGCCAGCCTGTACACACTGAACTCACCACATGAACCGGCCGCGGTACCCGATACCTGGATGGTTGCGCCCCCCCCTGCAGGGAGCACCACTGCCCCTACAGACGGCGAACCCGGGCAGACCTGGTCGCTCCAGAGGACCTCGCCCTCAACCCGGATATTCCGGGATGGCGGGTCAATGACCGGCACCCACTTGCGGGCCACCGGGTCGGGCTGAAACGACAAACGTGCCGCACCCAGCCCCACCACCAGTGCATCGGGGCTGGCGTTATAAGGACGGTCTGGCGCACCGTCGAACACAGCGGTATCAATGGCAACAGCGCCAAAAACGGAACGGTCAACGACCACTTCAGAAAGATTCTTGATGCCGCGCAAGCGCAGTTCGCGCAGCAAGGACCACAGTTCTTCAACGCCAAGCAAGGGGTCTCCGGCCGCTTTCAGGTACAACGGCCCGCGCAGACTGCCTTGTTCATCGGGGCGACCGTCGCCCTCGGCATAAAAAGCGGTTCGCCAGCGATATTCGGGCCCAAGCCCCGCAAGGGCCGTCCAGGTGGTGACCATTTTCATGACTGATGCCGGATTACGTGGCTGGTCGGCATTGATGGACACCAGCCGCGGCCCGTTAAGCTCTTGAACGACAATGGACACATCGCTTTCTGACAGCCGCGTAGCACGCCACGCCTGCTGCAGCTCGGGCGGCAAACCCTGCGCAAGCGGTGCTGTGGAAACCGTAGCCGCTGCAACGACCACAACAGTCGACACGACCCATCGACGCACCTGCCCCAAACCCGCCCTGAAATTCATGCAAAACACCCCTGACAAACCCGAAAAACCTGCACCTGCCACATGCAAGCATACCGAAAAGCGCCCGCAACAGGGCGACCCCTGCAATTTTGACACAAGCACTTAAAATAGCGGGTTATCTCTTTACAAGCCGTGGCTTAAATTCCCTGTGAATCCCGACCTGCAACTGTCCGATTTCGACTACGAACTTCCGGCCGAACTTATTGCCCAGAAACCGGCCTCCCGGCGTACGGCCAGCCGGTTACTGCACCTTGACAACCAAAGCCAGCTGCACGACCGCCTGTTCACCGATCTGCCAAACCTGCTGCGGCCAAACGACCTGCTGGTATTCAACAACACCAAAGTCATCAAAGCCCGGCTGCTGGGCCATAAAGCCAGTGGGGGTAAAGTCGAGCTGCTGATCGAACGACTGCTTGACCGGCAAAAAGCGTTGGCCCACATCAAGGCCAGCAAATCGCCCAAGCCAGGCACCGTGCTGCATATTAACGATGACCTGTCCCTGACCGTCACCGGCCGCGACGATGCCTTGTTCGAGATCGAGTTCCCGTCTGACGCCCTGACACTGCTCGACCAGTACGGCTCAACACCCCTGCCCCCCTACATTGAACATGCCGCCGATGAAGAAGACGACGCCCGCTACCAGACGGTGTATGCGCAATCGCCCGGTGCCGTCGCGGCGCCGACCGCGGGTCTGCATTTTGATGAAGCCATGCTGAACCATCTGGCCGGCATGGGCGTCGAACAATGTTTCGTTACGCTTCATGTTGGTGCGGGTACGTTTCAACCGGTGCGGGTTGAAACGCTCAGCGAACACAAAATGCATTTCGAACGCTTCAGTGTGGGTGCCGATGTCATCGCAAAAATCCGTACCGCCCGCGAACGCGGGGGTCGGGTGGTTGCGGTCGGCACCACCAGTGTTCGTTCGCTTGAGTCAGCGGCCGCACTGCTGTCTGCCGGACAGGACGAAAACAGCCTGAGCGGTGACACCAACCTGTTCATCACGCCCGGCTATCAATTCCGGCTGGTTGACGCCCTGATCACCAATTTCCACTTGCCCAAGTCGACGCTCCTGATGCTGGTATCTGCCCTGGCGGGCATGACACCCATCCGGCAAGCCTATGCCCACGCGGTCGCCCAGCGCTACCGTTTTTTCAGTTATGGCGATGCCATGTTTATCGAAAGCCCAAACCCATGACCGGACTTGATTTCAAACTGCTTAAAACCGACGGCGATGCTCGCCGCGGTCAGATGACGCTGAACCATGGCGTTGTTCAAACGCCAATTTTCATGCCGGTAGGTACCTACGGCAGCGTAAAGGCCATGCTCCCGCACGAGCTCGAGCAGATCGGTGCCCAGATTGTTCTGGGCAACACCTTTCATTTGTGGCTGCGCCCCGGTACGGAAATCATGGAAAAGCACGGCGGCCTGCATGGGTTCATGCAGTGGAGCAAGCCTATCCTGACCGATTCGGGCGGGTTCCAGGTATTCAGCCTGAACAGCATGCGCAAAATTACCGAGGAAGGCGTGAAATTTGCTTCGCCCATCGATGGTGCGCGCCTGTTCCTGACCCCTGAGGAATCCATGCGCATCCAGCGGTCGCTGAATTCAGACATCGCCATGGTGTTTGATGAGTGCACCCCCTACACCATTGATGGGCGCCCAGCCACCGCTGAAGAGGCTGCAAAATCGATGCGCATGTCTTTGCGCTGGGCCAAACGGTCGCGCGATGCCTTCGATGCACTTGAGAACCCCAATGCCCTGTTCGGCATTGTGCAAGGGGGCATGTTCGAGTCATTGCGCGACGAGTCTCTGGCCGGCCTGACCGACATTGGCTTTCATGGCTACGCCATTGGCGGCCTGTCGGTAGGCGAACCCAAAGAAGACATGTTGCGCATTCTGGGCCATGTCGCCCCGCGATTACCTGCCAATGCCCCCCGTTACCTGATGGGCGTCGGAACCCCGGAAGACCTGGTCGAAGGCGTCAGCAAAGGCATTGACATGTTCGATTGCGTCATGCCCACACGTAACGCCCGCAACGGCTGGCTGTTCACCCGGTTTGGCGACATCAAGATCCGTAACGCCCGCTACCGCGACGATACCCGTCCGCTGGACCCTGGCTGCAGCTGCCACACCTGCAGCCATTTCTCGCGCGCCTACCTGCATCACCTTCAGAAATCCAATGAAATCACTGGCTCACGCCTGAATACCTTGCACAATCTGCACTTTTACCTGAAGATCATGGCCGAAATGCGCGAGGCCATTGAAGCCGATACGTTTGCCCAATGGAAGGCCAGGTTCCATGAAGATCGCGCCCGCGGCATCAGTTAGACAGATGTCGCTACAATAGAAAATTAACCCAGAAAAATTCAGGAGCTATTGAATGTCCGCCCTTGACACCGTTACACACATTATTGCCCAAGCCCCGGCCGAGGGTAATGCCCTGATGGGTATGCTGCCCATCATCCTGATGTTCGTCATCTTGTACTTCCTGATGATCCGGCCTCAGATGAAACGCCAGAAAGAGCACCGCAACATGGTTGCCAACCTGGCCAAGGGCGACGAAGTCATCACCACCGGCGGCATGCTGGGAAAAGTCACCAAAGTCACCGATAGCTACATCACTGTCGAAGTCTCCGACCTGGCCGACAAGCCTGTCGAAGTCATCTTCCAGCGCACGGCCGTCAGCGCCGTCCTGCCCAAGGGCACCATCAAGTCGCTGTAATCTGGCTTGCCTCTGGCCCCGGCACCTGCAATTCGCCGGGGCTTTTTCCTGCGTTCAAGATCAACCTGCCATGAATCGTTATCCTCTCTGGAAGTATCTGACCGTACTGGTCGCCGTCATCATCGGGCTTGTCTACACCTTGCCCAACTTTTTCGGCGAATCGCCGGCCGTGCAGATTGCCGGGGCGAAAACTTCTGTCAAGGTTGATTTCAACACCTTGCAGCGGGCACAATCCCTGCTGCAAGAGCAAGGCATCAGTTCAACCGGTGCTTTTTTTGAGCAAAACGGGCCGGTGGGTACAGTGCGTATCCGCTTCGACTCGCCCGATACGCAACTGAAAGCCAAAGACAGTATTGAAAAGGCCTTCAACCCTGATCCGGCCGACCCGGGCTACACCATCGCGCTGAACCTGCTGCCAGCATCACCAAACTGGCTGACATCACTGGGGGCAAACCCCATGTACCTCGGGCTGGACCTGCGAGGCGGGGTTCACTTTCTGCTGCAGGTTGACATGCAAGGGGCGCTAACCGGTCGTTACGACACCATGTCGAACGACGTGCGCACCATCCTGCGCGAAAACCGTATTGAAACCAGCGGGGTTGAACGCGACGGCATGTCTATCGTGGCTCGCTTCAGCGACGCTGCCGCCCGGGACACCGCTATCGCCGCGCTGCGCAGCCGTCTGCCCGAGCTTGCCTTCACGCCTTCGGCCTCGGGCGCAGCTGAAGTGCTTACGGCACGTCTGACCGATACGGCAATTACCGAGGTGCAGTCGAACGCACTGAAGCAAAATATCACTACGCTGCACAACCGCATCAACGAACTGGGCGTTGCTGAACCTGTTATCCAGCAACAAGGCTCCGACCGCATTGTCGTGCAGCTGCCGGGGGTTCAGGATGTTGCCAAGGCCAAGGAAATCCTGGGCCGCACCGCCACGCTTGAAATCCGTATGGTCGACGATTCCCAGGCCGCGCAAACTGCGCTGGCAGCAGGCACCGTACCCTTCGGGCTCGAGCGCTATGAAGATGCCGACGGACGTCCCTTGCTGCTGCGCCGCCAGGTCATCCTGACGGGTGAAAACCTTCAAGACGCGCAGCCTGGCCGTGACCAGCAAACCCAGCAGCCTTCGGTCAATCTGACCCTGGATGCCAAAGGCGCCCGGATTTTCCGTGATGTCACGCGCGACAACATCAACAAGCGCATGGCCATTTTGCTGTTTGAAAAGGGCAAGGGGCAGGTCGTTACAGCCCCGGTCATTCGTAGCGAGATCCCCGGCGGGCAGGTGCAGATCACCGGCAGCATGTCGGCCCAGGAAGCCGCCGACGTGGCCCTGCTGTTGCGTGCCGGCTCGCTGGCGGCGCCCATGAACATCATCGAAGAACGCACCATCGGCCCCAGCCTTGGTGCCGAGAACATCAAAATGGGGTTCTATTCGACCCTGTACGGCTTCATCGCCCTGGCCCTGTTCATCATGGTTTACTACCGCCTGTTCGGGGTGTTTTCGACCTTGGGCCTGATCTTCAACGTTTTGCTGTTGTTCGCCGCCCTGTCGATGCTGCAGGCCACCCTGACCTTGCCTGGTATTGCCGCGATTGCACTGACCCTGGGCATGGCCATCGACTCGAATGTGCTCATCAATGAGCGTATCCGGGAAGAACTACGCGCGGGCCTGCCTCCGCAGCAAGCCATTACGGTGGGCTTCGAGCGTGCGTGGGCCACCATTCTTGACTCCAACCTGACCACGCTTATTGTTGGCCTGGCGTTGCTGGCCTTTGGCAGCGGCCCGGTGCGGGGTTTTGCCGTTGTTCACTGCCTGGGCATCCTGACCTCGATGTTCTCGTCTGTCGTCGGGGTACGCGCCATCGTCAACCTTTGGTATGGCCGCAAGCGCAAGCTGCAGTCCATTTCCATTGGCCAGATCTGGAAACCCAAAGACTAAGCCCGGCAACCCGCAATCAACGTATCAGGCATCACGACCATGGAATTTTTCCGTATCCAACGCACCATCCCGTTCATGCGCAACGCGCTGGTGCTGAACCTCATCAGTTTCATTACTTTTTTACTGGCCGTGTTTTTCATTGCCACACGCGGCTTTCACCTGTCGATTGAATTTACCGGCGGCACGGTCATGGAGGCCCACTACCAGCAAACAGCCGACCTGGAAAAAATCAGGGGCAGCCTGACTGACCTGGGTTATACCGACTACCAGGTGCAGAACTTTGGCACCTCGCAAGATGTCCTGATTCGCCTGCCGGTTCGCGAAGGCGAAGACACCGCCAAACAAAGCGAAACCGTGTTCGAAACACTGAAAGCACAAAGCCCGGACGTTGAACTGCGACGGGTAGAGTTCGTCGGGCCGCAAGTGGGGCAGGAGCTGGTGAACAATGGCCTGATGGCACTGCTATGCGTTGTCATCGGCATCATGATTTACCTGGCGATGCGTTTCGAATGGAAATTTGCGGTCGCCGGTGTCATCGCCAACCTGCACGACGTCGTCATTATTCTCGGCTTCTTCGCCTTTTTCCAATGGGAATTTTCACTGGCGGTACTGGCCGGTGTTCTGGCTGTTCTGGGGTACTCGGTGAACGAATCCGTGGTCATCATGGATCGTATCCGGGAAAACTTCCGTAAAAACCGCAAGGCTTCCGTTCGTGAAGTCATTGACAGTGCGATCACCCAGACTATTTCCCGTACCATCATCACCCACGGCTCTACCCAAATCATGGTGGTGTCCATGTTGATCTTTGGTGGCCCCACCCTGCACTACTTTGCGCTTGCCCTGACCATCGGTATCTGGTTTGGCATTTATTCGTCAGTATTCGTTGCCGCAGCCATCGCCATGTGGCTGGGTGTCAAACGTGAAGACCTGGTGAAACCCGTAAAAAAAGACGACCCGGCCGCCGAACTGGAAGAAGGCTGACCAACACGGCGCCGCTGCAAGGCCTGCTTGCGCTGGCATGTGCGCATGCCAGGCATACCACGAGCGCCCCCCAGGCGCACCCAATAAAAATGCCCCGGCACGAAACCGGGGCATTTCTGTTTTTACCGGGCCAACCTGCCTGGCGCAGGTAAAACCCGGAAACTGGTGCAGCCCCCGTACTACCGGGCACTACACCAGCCCAAGCCACTTACTTGCTTGTAGATTTCACGACATACGCAGCAACTGCTTCCATGTCGGCCGGGCTGAGCGTGGCCTTGAACGAGGGCATGGCACCCATGCCTTCGTTGAGCACTTTGATGATGCGAGCCGCATCGGGCTTGAGCTCGTCGAGGTTGGGGCCAATGGCACCCACTGAACCGGCATCTGCCATTGCATGACAAACAGCACAGGCAGGTACCGCCTTGGTCATGAACAGCTCTTTACCACGAGCCAGTTGTGCCTCATCGGCCATGGCGGGCATGCCTGCCAGGGCCAGCAGCGAGGCGGTTGCGATTGCTGCGAGTTTCATGAAAGCTTCCTTGCTTAAACGACGTTGATTGTGACCATGTGATCACGCCAGCTATTGTTGTTATAGCCGCGGTTATTCTCGACACGATCGGCCGGTTGGGTTTCGCCTTTTGCGTTGGTTGTACGGCTGGCCAGATTGTAGCTGCCCGGCTTGAGGTTTGCCTGGAAGGCAAATTGACGCCAGGCATATTTACCCAGGTCGGGGCCGACAAACTGTGCCTCTTGCCAGTCTTTGCCACCATTAAGCGACACTTCAATTTTAGTAGCGGCATCGACACCGCCCATAGCCAGGCCGCCAATAACAACCTGCCCTGCCTTTACCGGCGCATCGGGGCTGGACGGTGAGGTAATCCAGGACTTAGGGGGCATTTGCCATACCGCCGGGAATGTCGATGCCCCTTTGACACCGACATCGGTCATGCGGTAGCTGTTCTGCTGAATGCTGGCCATGGACTGTTCTTTGGTAAAGGCCAGTCGTTTCAGGTACTTGACGCTGTTGACACCGGTATACCCGGGCACGATCAGACGCAACGGGCCACCGTGCGCAAGCGGCAAGGGTTCGCCGTTGACTTCCCAGGCCAGAATGGCATCTTGCATGGCTTCAAGCGGTACCGAACGTTCGACCATAACCGTATTGGGGTCAAGCCCGGCGGGAATTTCTTCGCCGCCGGTGCCGGTCATGTAGACCATGCCATTGGCAACGCCACCCAGCGCCTCGACAACGGCCTTGACCGGCACACCGGTAAAGACCACACAACCGGCTGCACCAACCTGCCACTGCGTACCGCCGGGTTTATGCGGGAACCAGGCCCGACCGTTACCGGAGCACTGCAGCACCATGGGCAATGCCTGCAAACCCAGTGTTTTAAGATCGGCCACGGTAAGCGACTGCGCCTTGCCGACACCTTGTACCTCGAGGACCCAGGCATCGGGGTCGGCCACGATGGACGCTTTTGGCGGGCTGACATTGTTACGCACGAACAAGCGATTGAGCGGCGTGACAACGCTGTTGCCAAACGCATCGCGACGCGTTTCGATAGTATTGGCGCTGTGCACAATCATGCTGTCGGCATGTTTCCACTGTGCGTATTCGGGCAACGGCTTGGCCGCAGACACCGGACCAGGATTTGACTTGGATGCCGGTTCGGTTGAGTCGGCGTGTGCCGTACCCATACCGGCCCAGGCGGCAGCAGCACCCGCTGCTGCCATAATGCGACGACGCGGCAAATTGATTTGTTCAGACATGTCAGCCTCCGGAGTTCAG
>JBAYOZ010000071.1:0-8597 GCA_041677965.1 Pusillimonas sp. | reverse complement strand
AGGCTGATTCTGACGCGCGCATGTCGGTGGAAGATGTCCTGAAGCTAAATGCCATCAACAACCAGGGCAAGCCCGTGCCTTTGGCCTCGTTTGTATCGGCCTCGTGGGACCAGGGTGCTGTTCAGGTGGTCCGCTATAACAGTTACGAATCAATCCGGATTGGTGGTGGTGCAGGGGCAGGGTACTCGACCGGCGAGGCCATGGCAGAGATTGAACGCCTGATTGAGCAGTTGCCATCGGGTATTGGTTACGAATGGACCGGGTTGTCTTACCAGGAAATCCAGGCGGGCAACCAATCGGTCATCCTGATGGGGCTGGCCATGCTGGTGGTTTTCCTGCTGTTGTCGGCACTGTACGAAAGCTGGGCCATTCCTGTTTCGGTCATGCTGATGGTCCCTCTGGGGATGCTGGGTGCCGTGGGTCTGGTGTCTGCATTGGGTATGTCGAACGATGTGTACTTTCAGGTGGGCATGATTACCGTTATTGGTCTGGCTGCCAAGAATGCAATTCTTATTGTTGAGTTTGCCAAAGATGCCTATGCCGAAGGCAAGGGGTTGCGTGAAGCGACCATCGAGGGTGCGCGTTTGCGTTTTCGTCCTATCTTGATGACATCATTTGCGTTCATTCTTGGCGTGGTTCCTCTGGCGTTGGCAACGGGTGCGGGTTCGGCCAGCCAGAATGCCGTAGGTCTTGGGGTGCTGGGTGGTATGCTGGCGGCCACGCCGCTGGCCATGGTGTTTGTACCCGTCTTCTTTGTGGTCATTATGTCGATTTTCAAAACACGTCCAAAACTGTTGGGCAAAACTCAACAATCATCACAGGAACCCCGTTCGGGTGACGAAGGGGGGCAGGCATGACACGACAAGCACATCGATTCGCCATTATTCCCGCACTGCTGGTTCTTGCGGGCTGCTCGTTGGCGCCAAAATATGAACGCCCTGCGGCACCGGTGCCGGGGGTTTATCCTGGCGTCGGTGCCACACAGGCAGTTTCGGCCCTGCCGGTCAGCGCATCGGCTGATCTTGGCTGGCGCGATTTTTTCCGCGATGAGCAGCTCAAGGCCCTGATTGCGTTTGCGCTTGAAAACAATCGTGATTTGCGCATCGCTGTGGGTCGCGTTGAAGAAGCCCGTGCCTTGTTCGGTATTCAGCAAAGCGAACGTTTGCCTACGTTGGGTATCGGGGGCAACGCCGCAATCCAGAGCATGCCCGAGCCGTTGCGGGCCGGGGGGGGCAATGCCCCCAGCGTCAGCCGTGTGTATCAGGCCGGTGTCGGTATCACCGCCTTTGAACTGGACTTCTTCGGTCGTGTGCGTAATCTCAGCGAAGCGGCCTATCAGCAGTATCTGGCTTCTGAACAGGCGCAGCGCACGGTTCACCTTGCCCTGGTCGCACAAGTGGCTGAAAGCTACTTTCGTTTGCGTGCCACCGAACTGCAGCGCCAGCTGGTCGAAAGCACACTCAAGTCAAGGCAGTCGTCTTATGACCTGATTCGTCAGCGCTACGATGCCGGCGTCGCTGGCGCTCTTGATCTGAACCAGGCGAAAAGCCAGCTTGAGCAATCCAGAGCTGACCTCCAGGAAATTCTTCGTCTTGAACAACTGGCGCAAAATGCGCTGTTGCTGGTGTTGGGTGGTACGCCCGAAAACCTGCCAGCAGCATCAACGTTTGGTCATGAGCAACTGGTCAGCGGTATACCAGTTGGTTTGCCCTCTGACTTGCTGGCGCGTCGCCCTGACATTATCGGGGCTGAAAACAGCTTGCTGGCGACCAACGCCAATATTGGTGCGGCGCGGGCAGCGTTCTTCCCTAATATTTCCATTACCGGGGTGCTCGGGTTCGCCAGTGGCGCCATGGGGGGGCTGTTCAGCGGCGCCAACCGCTTCTGGACATTCACCCCGGATCTGAAAATGCCGCTGTTCTCGGGGGGTGTGGTTGGACAGCTTGGTCTGGCCGAAGCGCGCAAGAACATTGCGGTATCGCAATACGAAAAAACAATCCAGACCGCGTTTCGTGAAGTGGCTGATGCGCTGGCGGGCGAGGCCACCTATGCCCGCCAGCTGGATGCCTTGCGCGCCCTTGAGACCTCTGCAGCCGAGTCGCTCAAAATCGCCAACCTGCGTTACGAAAATGGCATTGACAGTTTCTTGCAGGTGCAGGCTGCCGAGGTCACCTTGTACAACGCCCAGCGTACGTTTTTGCAAACGGGCCTGAATTCATTGATGAACCGGGTTGAGCTGTACAAGGCGTTGGGTGGGGGCTGGCTTGAAAATACAGCCACTGAAGCACCGGCTCCAGTCAACACGACAACATCTTCTAACGAAAAGGCAGGATCATGATCGAATTGGGCGTCAACATTGACCACGTGGCTACGCTACGCCAGCAACGCCACACGGTTTACCCCGACCCCGTCGAGGCGGCGGTACGGGCAGAGCAGGCCGGGGCTGACCTTATCACGCTGCACCTGCGCGAAGATCGTCGGCACATTCAGGATGCCGACGTGTTTGCCATCCGGCCACGCCTGCTGACGCGCATGAATCTGGAATGTGCCATTACGCCCGAAATGCTCGATATTGCCTGTCGGGTCAAACCGCACGATGTTTGTCTGGTACCTGAAAAGCGTATCGAATTGACAACCGAGGGCGGGCTTGATGTGCGCGAGCATTATTCACAGGTCAATGCGGCCATTCGCCAGCTGACACAGGCAGGTATCCGTGTGTCGCTGTTCATTGATGCCGATGCCGACCAGATTCAGGCATCCTCAGAAGCCGGGGCCTCGGTCATCGAACTGCATACAGGCACGTTTGCCGAAGCGGCAGAGGGTAGCGCCGAACAAGCGCGCGAACTTGAACGTATCGCCAAGGGCGTGATTGCCGGCATTTCGAATGGCATGCGCGTGAACGCCGGCCATGGGTTGCACTATGGCAATGTGCACCATGTTGCTGCGTTGCCGGGTATCTCTGAACTGAATATCGGCCATGCAATTGTAGCCCGTGCCGTGTTTGACGGATGGGAAAAGGCGATTCGGGAAATGAAAGCGATAATGGTTCAGGCGACCCGTCCCTGAGCTCACGCTTCAAGTTTCCATTGATCCTGTCCAATTCACGTTTTATCAAGGATTTTTCATGACGTCTGCAGCCGCTGTTGATTTTTTGTTGTCCCGTCAGTCGGTCAAGTTTGTTCAGTCACCAGGGCCATCGCCCGAGCATCTTGATCTTATCCTGCGTTCTGCCATGACGGCGCCCGATCACGGGAAATTGCGTCCGTGGCGATTTACCCTGATTCGTGGTGATGCCGTTGCCCGACTGGGCGAACTGGCGATTCAGGCGTCCCGTCGTGCTGGCAAGCCTCTTTCCGAAGAAAAAGAAGCCGGGGTCCGAAAGTGGTTGTCCAAGGTGCCTTTGCTGGTTGCCCTGGCCTGCCGTATTGATCACAGCAATACAAAAGTCCCCGAGCACGAACGTGCCCTGGCGATTGGTGTGGCCGCGGGTAACATGCTTAACGCGGCCCATATGCTGGGCTATGGCGCGTTCTGGAGCACCGGTTTGGGCACCTACATTGACGAAGTGACCGAAGCACTGGGCTATGACGCGCTCGACCATCAGTTCCTGGGCTTTCTGGCAATCGGTACCGCTATCAACTCACCTGAACCGGTAACACGTCCCGATTACCAACAGTTTGTAACCGAGTGGAAGTAATGCGTAATCAGGTCGTCGATATTGCCATTATCGGTGCCGGTACGGCCGGAATGAGCGCCTATCGTGTTGCCAAGGCATCCGGCCAGCGCGTCGTGATGATTGAAGGCGGGCCTTACGGTACCACCTGTGCACGCGTCGGCTGCATGCCGTCCAAGCTGCTGATTGCGGCGGCTGAAGCCGCCCATCATGCCCGTCATACGTCGCCTTTTGGTGTTCATGTTGACGGGTCTGTGCGCGTTGACGGTGCCCAGGTCATGGCGCGCGTCAAGTCCGAACGCGACCGGTTCGTCGGGTTTGTGCTTGAAAGTATCGAAGGTTTTGACCCTGCCGATCGCATTCGCGGCCATGCCCGATTCGTTGATGACACCACGGTGCAGGTCGATGATCACACCCGGGTTACGGCATCGCGTTTCATCATCGCTACGGGCTCGTCACCTGTTGTGCCCGAGATGTATCGCGCATTGGGTGACCGCGTTGTGCTGAACGATGATGTCTTCGAATGGGATACGCTGCCAGAGCGTGTGCTGGTGGTGGGTCCCGGCGTTATCGGTCTGGAGCTTGGACAGGCTTTGTCACGACTGGGTGTTGATGTCACTGTGGTTGGCCGCAGTGACGGCCTGGCGGGTATTTCCGATCCGATGGTTCGTCAGCAGGCGCTGGACGCATTCCGTGCCGGGTTTCCGGTGCATCTGAAGGCAGACGTTACGGCAGTACGTCAGAAGGGGCAGCACGTTGAGGCTGACCTGTGCACGCCTCAAGGGTCATCGACGGCCCGGTTTGATTATGTGCTGCTGGCTGTTGGCCGCTCACCCAATCTGAACGGCCTGGGCCTTGAGCACACTTCCATGCGGTTCGATGATCGCAACATGCCGGTGTTTAACCCGCAAACCTTGCAGGTTGAAGGGGTTCCTTTTTTTCTGGCTGGTGACGTCAATGCACAATGGCCGTTGTTACACGAAGCTGCCGATGATGGCCGGATTGCCGCCGAAAATGCAGTCAAATACCCTGCTGTAACGCCAGTGCAGCGTCGGGCGCCAATGTCGGTTGTATTTACCGATCCTCAGGTCATGAGTGCGGGCCAGCGCTACGCGCGGCTGGCTGAAAACAGTTTCGTGGTGGGCGCGGTCGATTTTTCAGGGCAGGGGCGTTCGCGGGTTATGCTGAAAAACCGCGGTATGCTGCGGGTGTATGCCGACAAGGTCAGTGGTCGATTCCTGGGGGCCGAAATGGTGGGCCCTGCTGCTGAACATATTGCGCACCTTCTGGCGTGGTCGTATCAGCAAGGTTTAACGGTTGCGCAGATGCTGGATATGCCGTTCTATCATCCGGTTATCGAAGAAGGCCTGCGTACTGCGCTGCGTGATGCCGCAGCGCAGTTACACCCTTGACCTTGAGGTGCGTCAAGTACCCGAGCCTTCCTGGCGTCGCCGGCGTTTACCGTTGTGGGCATTGGCAGGTGCGGGGCACGCCGTATTCGTGATTTAACGTGCTGTTGTCAGTAAAGGCCTGACGCCGCTTGCCAGGGCCTCGACGGTTTCACTGTCCGAGGCCAGCAGGGCGGCCTTTCCATTACCGTCAAAAATGTATACCCCGCGGCTGTGGGCCACCTCGTAGCTGTTGGGGTCATCGTTGCGGGGCTTTTCAATCTGGTAAGCCACGCGGTAGCGGCGCGCTAGATCGGCGACCTGTTTTTCTGATCCGGTCAGACCTATGGCGTTGTTATCGAAAGCTTCGACGTAGGCTTGCAGTTTGTCGGGCGTATCGCGATGCGGGTCGACACTGACGAACAGAATTCTGACCTTGTCGGCGTCGTCACCCAGCAGGTGCATCACCTGTGACAGTTGCGCCATTGTGGTGGGGCAAATGTCGGGGCAGCTTGAATAGCCAAAGAACATCATCACGACCTTGTCTCGAAAGTCGGTTTCTGACAAAGGCTTTGAACCTGGGCCAAGCAGGTTGAAACGCAGGTCGGGCAGAAAGCCTCGCACCGGGTGGACCTGGGTTTCACGGGGGGGTTCGGCAGTGTCGTTGTTAATGGCCAGTACGACGCCGGTCGGGCCGGACAAGGCCGCAGCCAGCATCGAGACCATCAAGGTATGTTTCAGTACACGCATGGTTAATTACAGAAATGTTGTCGATAAGGCGGATCAGGCTGTTTCGGTTTCTGGCCGTTGCGCCATGCCGCTATGACGCAGCAGGGCGTCGATACTGGCGTCACGACCACGGAATGCACGGAATGATTCGGCAGCGGGGCGTGCGCCACCCACTGCCAGGACTTCATCGCGGAATCGACGGCCGGTTTCGGGATCAAGTGTGCCGGTTGATCCTGCGGCAACGGCCGCTTCCTCGAAAGCGGCATAGGCATCAGCCGACAACACTTCAGCCCATTTGTAGCTGTAATAACCCGCGCCATAACCACCGGCAAACAGGTGCGAGAAGTTATGCGGGAAACGATGCCATTCGGGCGGGAACGTGACAGCGACTTCCTGACGTACTGCATTCAGCGTAGCCATGACCTGGTTAATGGGCAGCCCGTTGGCCTGGTTGTGGATCATCATGTCGAACAATGAGAATTCGATCTGGCGAACGGTTTGCATACCCGACAGGAAATTGCGTGCGGCGACCAGTTTGTCGTACAACGCGCGGGGCAACGGTTCGCCAGTAACGGCATGCGCCGACATCTGTTGAATCACCGGCCATTCCCAGCAGAAGTTTTCCATGAATTGCGAAGGCAGTTCGATGGCGTCCCACTCGACGCTGGCAAAAGGCGATGCACCGGGGTCATCAACGGTTGACAGCAGCGCATGCAGGGCATGACCCGCTTCATGGAAAAGGGTAATGACGTCGTCATGGGTAAGCAGCGACGGCTTGCCGTTGCCCGGTGGCGTGAAGTTGCAGGTCAGGTAAACCACCGGGGTTTGTATGGCAGCGTCGACACGGCGGCGCGTGCGTTCGCTGTCGACCCAGGCACCGCTTTGTTTACCCTGGCGTGCGTACAGGTCAAGCATCAGATGACCGCAGGGTTCGCCATCGCGCAGCACCTCAAGAACCCGGGCATCGTTGTGCCAGGCGCTGATGCCGGTGTCACGTACCTCGACGCCAAACAAGGTGTGGGCCACATTGAACAAGCCTTCGATGACGCGGGGTTCGGTGAAGTATTGCTTGACCTCGTCTTCAGAGTACGCGTAGCGGGCCTCGCGAAGGCGTTCGGAAACGTAGGCATTGTCCCAGGGCTCAAGGGTATCGAGCCCCAGCTGTTCTTTGGCAAAGGCTTTCAGGGCGGCCAGGTCGCGCTGTGCCCATGGTTTGGCACGGTCGGCCAGTTCACGCAGGAATGTCATTACCTGTTCGGCCGAGTCGGCCATGCGTGTTTCAAGCCGCATATGGGCGAAGTTTTCAAAGCCCAGAAGCTGCGCCTCGCGGGCGCGCAAGTCAAGCAACTGTTCGATAAGGCCGGTGTTGTCGAAGGCGGGGTCGCCCTGGTCGGACGCCAGCGTACCGTAGGCGCGGTACAGAGTTTCACGCAAGGCACGATCTTTGGCGTACTGCATGACCGGCAGATAGCAGGGCATTTTAAGTGTCAGACGCCAGCCGCTTTGGCCGTGCTGTTCGGCATCGGCGCGCGCAGCAGCCTGAACATCTTCGGGGATGCCATCCAGCCGCGTTACTTCGTCAACCAGATACGACCATTGGTCTATTGCGTCGAGCACGTTTTCGGAGAATTTCTGGGATGCCTGGGCCTGGGCGTCGGAGAGTTGCGCGTAGTCTTCGCGCGCTTCACCTTCCAGTTCAACACCACTAAGACGGAAATCACGGATGGCCAGTTGAATAATACGCTGGCGAACCGGTGTCAGCTGGCTGAAGTTTTCGCTGTGCTGCAGACCAACATAGTGCTGGTACAGGCCTTTGTGCAGACCAATCCAGGTAGAAAACTCGGTAACCTGTGGCAGGCAGCGGTTGTAGGCTTCACGCAGTTCAGGGGTGTTGACCACGGCGTTCAGGTGGCCGGCAATCGACCAGGCCCGCCACAAGCGCGCAGACACGGTTTCAACCGGGTCGATCAGGGCATCCCAGGCTGAAGGCGTTTCGGGTGCGGCGACCTTGTCAATGATTGAACGGGTATCGCCAATAAGGGCCTGGATGGCCGGTTCGATGTGTTCAGGCCGGATGGCGGCGTAATCGATCAGCGCATCAACAGGTGCGAGCAACGGATTTTGAGTCATGCGTAAAACCTTGGAAACAGCAGGGTAAGCGGTGTCTGCCCCGACAAGCCAGCGCCGGGGCAGCGAGTCATTGCTTGTTAGACACGCAAGCCGGCGCTTCGTTCCGCGGCTTCGAGCGTATTGACCAGCAGCATGGCGATGGTCATGGGGCCGACGCCGCCGGGTACCGGGGTGATGGCGGCGGCCACCTGGCGGGCTGAGTCGTAGTCAACGTCACCGGTCAGGCGACCGTCAGACAGGCGGTTGATACCGACGTCGATGACGACGGCACCGGGCTTGACCATATCACCGCTGATCATGTTCGGGCGACCGGTGGCCACGACCAGTACATCAGCACGTCGGGTCTGGGCCGCCAGATCGCGTGTTTTGGAGTTGCAGATGGTGACGGTGGCACCGGCTGCCAGCAGCAGCATGGCCATGGGTTTGCCAACGATATTGCTGGCGCCGACGACGACTGCCTCTGCACCGCGCAAGACCACGTTTTCAGACTCGAGCATTTTCATGACGCCATAGGGCGTGCACGGACGGAACAAGGGTTGACCCGTCATTAGCAAACCGGCATTGCTGATGTGGAAACCATCAACGTCTTTTTCGGCGGCAATGGTTTCAATGACCTTGGCGGCATCTAGGTGAGCAGGCAGGGGAAGCTGGACCAGAATGCCATGGATGGCCGGGTT
>JBAYOZ010000070.1:0-8628 GCA_041677965.1 Pusillimonas sp. | reverse complement strand
TGTTTTCAGCGGCTTCAGCGGTAACCATTACCGGCTTGACCACTGTTGACATCAGCAGCACCTATACACCGGTCGGGCAAGCCATTTTGCTTGTACTGGTACAAATTGGCGGCCTGGGGTTCATTACATTTTCAATTGTCACGGCGCTGGCCCTGGGCAAGCGCATCAGTCTGAAGCACCAGGCGCTGGCCCAAGAAGCCTTCAACCAGACCAGTATCGCCACCGTGCGCCAGACCGCACGCACCACCATCAAGATCACCCTTCTGATCGAAGCCACAGCCATGGTCATTTTCACGTTGTGGTGGTGGCTGGAAACCGACTTTTACACGGCCCTGGGCCGCGGCATCTTCCACAGCATCATGGCGTTCAATAACGCCGGCATGTCACTGACCGGAACGCATCTGGCCAACTATGTTGACGACCCGGTGCTGGTCATTGGCACTACGCTGCTGATCATTATCGGGGGCATCGGGTTTACGGTGCTTAATGACATGCGCCAGAAAAAGGCGTGGAAAACACTGGCCCCCTATACAAAAATCGTGTTGCTGGGCACCCTGGCCATGAACCTGACCGGCTTTGTACTGATCTGGTTACTGGAATACAACAACCCGAAAACGCTTGGCCCCTTAAGCCTGCCGGCTCAGGCGCTGGCGGCGTGGCTGCAAAACGTCACCACCCGTACGGCGGGGTTCAACAGTGTCGATATCGGTGCCCTGGAAGACAGCACGACCCTGATCATGATGGTGTACATGTTCATTGGTGGCGGCTCGTTAAGCCTGGCCAGCGGCATCAAGATTGGCACCTTCATTGTGCTGATGGCCGCAGCCTACTCGTATCTGTTCCAGCGCCCGCAAGTCACCCTGTTGAAACGCGCCATTTCTGCCGATACCATCCAGAAGTCACTTGCCTTGCTGCTGGTCATGGCCACACTGACATTCTGCGCCACCCTGCTGATGACCCTGCTGGAGTCAGCCCCGTTCATCAGCATTCTGTTCGAGGTGGTTTCGGCCATCAGCACCACCGGGCTAAGCCGCGATCTGACCCCTACCCTGTCGGCCCCCAGCCAGGTCCTGGTGATTATCCTGATGTTCATTGGCCGGTTAGGCCCGCTAACCCTGATCTACAGCCTAAGCACGCAACACAAAGGCCTGGTTCGCTACCCCGAAACGCCATTTCAGGTGGGTTAAACCCCGAAATGCCGCCTCATGACGACGCCACGGCACCCTGATACCGGGGCGTCACAATCATGTCATACAAGCATGACAAAATCCGGGTCACGTAAATCTGTTTTCCCGGATGCATCACTTTGACGCGGCTCAAATCTTCTGTTTCGCCTGGAGTCCTTCAGGCAGCGATCGTTCTGATGGGGCTGGTCATCGTGGCGTTCATCTGGGTGCTCGATTTCCAGCAACACCGTGCTGCCCGCACAGAAGCGTTTGAATCAAAAGCCGCCGAACACCTGAACCTGGCCACCATTATTGCCGAACACCTGAACCAGCTGGCCGACCGGTCGAAAGCCGTCAGCCAGGTGTTTCTGGCAGACAACATCACGTTGACCAACGAGCAAACCAGTTTGTCCCGCGTTCTTGCCAAAGATCCGATATTCAGACGACTGAGCCTGTATACACCCCAGGGCCGATGGATCTACAACAGTCACGACACCCTGCCCGCCATATTGCCCGCGCATTGGCTTGAACAAGTACGCCACCAGGCTACACAACACGGCTTTCGGCCTTTTTTGCCCACCGGCGACAGCAGCGGGCCCGACGCTATTGCGCCCAAATGGCACCTGCCCCTTCTGCTGCCGGTGGCCGACCACAAACAGGCCGACCAGCTGTCACACATTATGTTGATCGAGATGGATGTCGGTTATCTGGCCAGCATGTATCAAAACATCAATCTGGGCTGGTCGGGGGTGATTCAACTGCTTGATGCCCGGGGTGACGAGCGTTTGCGTGCCGATACCAGCGGGGTCATTTTCAGTGGCGGGGCGCTGGTGCCCGGCCCGGCACAGCCCATCGACACCCTGCGTGGCCAGTACCGCTCGGTTGCCAACGACCAGCTGTATCAAAGCCTGTATGCCAGCGTACCCGAACACGGCTGGCGCATCGTGGTCAGCCAGCGTACTGACGAAATTCTTGGCCCAGCAATTGCCCGCAGCACGACCCGCTTCTGGCTAAGCCTGGTCATGACGCTGGCAATCCTGATCGGCATCAGCTGGATTTTCAAGGCATTGCGCCGGCAACAGGCCGCCATGCTTGCCCTGCAACAATCGGAACACGAAAAGCTGGCCCTGATTGAAAACCTGGAAACTGCCCACAGACGCAGCAGCCATGCGGCCTCAACCGATCATCTGAGCGGTTTGTATAACCGCCGCGAGTTCATCAAGGTTGCGTCTGAAACCCTGCAACAGCAGCGTAACAAGCGGCGCCTGCTGGCCGTGCTGTTCATTGACCTTGACCGCTTCAAGACCATCAATGACACACTGGGCCATAAAATTGGCGACTTGCTGCTGCAAGCCGTGGCCGGGCGTATCCAGCGCCTGCTTGGCCCTGATGACACCGCCGCCCGTTTCGGCGGGGATGAATTCGTCGTGATGCTGGCAGGGAGTCGTACCGAGCAGCAGATTACCGACTGGGTCAAGATACTTAACGAAAAACTTTCAGCCACCTATTCGCTGGAGGGTACCGAGCTGGTCACCAGCCCAAGCGTGGGTATCGCCATTTGTCCACGTGACGCCCAGGACATTGACGCGCTGATCCGCTGCGCCGATGCGGCCATGTATTCGGCAAAACGTGCCGGTCGCGGGCAGTTCCGCTTCTTTGACCCATCGCTTAACACCTCCCGCATTGAAGAATTCCATATCGAGCAAGCCATGGGTGACGCATTGAAGAAGCGTCAATTCATTTTGCACTACCAGCCCAAGATCAACCTGGATAACCTGGCTGTATCGGGCTTTGAAGCCCTGGTGCGCTGGCGACACCCGGAATTTGGCCTGATCTACCCCGACCGCTTCATCAGTGTGGCCGAACGCAGCGGTTTTATCATCAACCTGGGCATGGAAGTGCTGCGACTGGCCTGCGAGCAGCTGCGCGAATGGCAGGCAATGAATATTCACACTACGCTCAGCGTCAATGTCTCGGCGCTGCAACTGGGCCAGGACGACTTCAGCGATGCCGTGCTGAACATGCTGGCAGAACATGACATTGCACCGGCGCTGATTGAACTGGAAATTACAGAAACCGCCATCCTGGATCGCGAACAACTGGCCATTCAGCACCTTGAAAAACTTAAAAGCGCAGGTCTTGAAATCAGTCTGGACGATTTTGGCCTGGGCTATGCCGGCTTCGCACACCTGTACTCGTTACCCATCAGCAAGCTCAAGATAGATCGCGGGCTGATTACCCAGCTGTCCAATGCCCACGACGACAGCCCGATTGTGTCGTCAACCATCGCTCTGGCCAAGCGCCTGTCGCTGCAGGTGGTCGCCGAAGGCGTGGAAACGCGGGAGCAACTGGTTTACCTGAAAACATCAGGGTGTGATTTCGGCCAGGGCTACCACTTCAGCCGCCCTGTCGCTGCGGACAAGATCCCGGAGTTTCTGGCCACATTCAACGGCATGCAGCCGGCTTCGGGAAAGTCGAGGCATTCGCCAATCTGACGCTTGAAAAAGGTCATTTCACGCCCGCGGGCAACTACTACCAGGCATTGCTGGTGGTGCGTGCAGACCGCAAGTACAACACCGTCGCCGATGTGGAAAATGCCCGGGTGGCACTAACTGACCCCCTGAGCACATCGGGCAGCCTGGTTCCCAACCATTCCTTTTCCCGCTTCATCAAAAAGCCGCTAAGCAAGTTCTTCGGGATACAGGTGTACACAGGCTCGCACGACCGTTCCATTGAAGCCGTTCTGGCCGGGCGCGTGGATGCCGCCTTTATTGCCAGTGTCCGTGCCGATGATTTTGTACGACAAAAAAAAATGGCTCCGGACGCCCTGCGCGTTCTATGGCGATCAGATGCAATTCACTATGATCCGTTCGTCTTTGGCCCAACCGTGTGCCCGGCACACAAGGCTAAAATCAGGCAACTGATGCTGGAAGACCAGGCCCCTCTGACCGCGTTTTTCCGCTCACAACAAGCGACGGGGCTTGTTTCCGCGAACCATGGTGATTACGCCCCCATGAACAAGGTCATGGGAGGCCAGAACGCCCGCTAAAGCTCGAACCCCGAAATGACCCGCGAGCCAGCCTACAATAATGGCCGTATTACGCATCGAAAAATAATGGCCATGTTACGCATCGAAAACCTCCAGAAGAACTACGAAAGCCACCCTGTTTTCCGTGGCTTGACGCTTGACCTGGGGCCTGGCTGCTACGCCTTGTGCGATGAAGAAAGCACCGGCAAATCAACCCTGCTGAATATTGTCGCAGGGCGGCTTCCGCACGACGGCGGCGATGTCTTCATCAACGGGCATTCCATAACCTTGCAGCGTGACCAGGCCTTGACACAACTCGCCTGGGTGCCCGACAACTGCCTGAGCGAACCCATGCTGACCGGCCAGCAACTGCTGCAACGCACCGCCGCCGAAAAAAGGGTTGACATCGGCCCTGACGTACTCGAGTGGGTGCGTCAGCTCGACCTTGAACCTCACCTTGAAAAACAGTTTGAACAAATGTCCACGGGCATGCGTCGCAAGGTTTACCTTGCCGCCGCTGCCATCGGAGACCCCGCCGTCATTCTTGCCGACGGCCCGAGCGACGGGCTGGACGCCAGCGCCTGCCGTGCACTGGCCGCACAGTTCAACATCTGGGGGGCAGACCGGGTCGTATTATTTGCCACGTTTGACCCGGAGCTGATTCAGGCCAGCGGTGCAAAATTACTGGCGCTGCAGGGCTGAAACGCGCAGAATGGGCGTATAACATGTTACCGGCCTCTTCTGGGAGCACGTCAGGCGGTTCACGCCTGACTATTTGAGATCTTTGGGCCAATTTGCAAACGCCGAAGGGTTGGAAACCGGCAGCGTCATCAGCACAGACTCGATCTTTGAGCCATCGCCTGTATTTCGCGGGAACTCACCGACCAGGTGCGTGCCATTATGCAGCTGGAATGTCTTAACGCCATCTTCATCTGTCAGAATGCTGACAACACCATTTGGCCCCCCCGAAAATGTACCTTCAATAGTGTGGCTGTCGAACAGCTTTGAAAAAGACACCTTCAAACGGGCTTTGCTATGCATGGTGGAATACGCACCCACATTCCAGAACGTAAAGGTATACGTCTCTACCACCTTTATTTTGCCGTAGGTGCTGGTCAGTGCCCCCGACGCCGTCACCTGCACCGGGTCAACCCCCGCAAGCGCGTCACCGGATACCGGCTGACTGCTGGGTGCCACCGCTTGAGGCAGCTTTCCTGACGGATTCTCGATTTCATCCTTGGCGAAGGGGTCCTGGGTTTGATACGCCATGTTCAGGGCCTCATCGCTGATTTTTCCGGCTTTGTAGTCTTTTTTGACTCGCTCCCAGTCCTTGCGCTTCGACCACGCCTCTTTTTCAGCGCGCTCGAATTTTTCCTGGTCTTCGGCTGTGCGGCGACGAATATTTCCCGTGTTGCTGTCGACATATTCATCAAACTCAAGATCACGGACGTTGCCTTTATCATCCATGTACTGCTGAGGGATCAACCATGGTTTTTTCAGAATTTTGCGCTTCAACTGTTCAAAACGTATGTCATCCTCGCGCTTGTCAATGACAGGCTTGATGCTTTCTTCCCAAACCTCGTTGCCGGCCCAGGAACCGACGATTGAGCCACCGGGCACAACTGAACCTGCCATCGCCCCTGCCCCTTCGGCGGCTTTTTTGGTACCACCTCGCACGAAGGCACCTGTTGCACCGGTGGTGTCACCTTCGGCAAGATAGCCTGCACTTTCAGCAGCTATCGAAACGACATCGATCATCTCGATAAAGCTCCCCAACCTTGACAGAATAGTTCCTGCTTTTTTGGAACTGTCCAGGCTGTCTTGCGCACGGCTGATTTTGCTGTCATACGGTTGGCTGGCCTTGTCCAGATTCTGGCCGGTTTTGATCTTGGCCTTGCTGCCTTCTACTTTTGGTTTCAGCTTTTCCGTGAACTTTATGACGTTGGTGTCGTTCGCCTTGTTTTCCACAGCTTCATCAATTATTTCTTCCATCATTTGGGAACGTAACTCTGCCAGCTTCTGAAGTTCGTTGATTGAGGCGCCGACCGGAGCATAGGTCACACTCTCGCCGACTTTCAATAAACCCTCTTCAAGAGAACTGAGGCTGCTGCCCTGGCTGGCATTGCCCGACTGCGCCGAGACCCAAACGGGTTCCCTGTTTTCGGCATCGGTGCGGGTTAGCGGAATGACACTGAAACTACCGGGTGGCGGCATAACGGCCTTCGTCTGGGCCCAGACCGGTGCGGCGATACCCAGTGACAAACCCAAAGCGGCAAGGAAGCGAGCGTTCATTGGGCGTCCCTCGTGATAAAACCGGAAAAGCTGTAAAACCCGAAATCGATGATTTCCATGCGGGTATCCGCCCCGCGCAGGGTTAATACGGCATACATGTCGGGATTACGCCATGAGGTAAAAAGCGACACGGCGGTATTACCGTTTTCTATGTACACAACCGGCTCCAGGGTCGCCCATAGCGCGGTATCAATCGCCTTGAACGCGGCGGCCGGAATATGCGAAGGCAGTATGTTGCCCAAGGTGCCGCGCTGGCCTGCGACGATGAGCTCATTCCACGCAAAGCGCGTGGCCCGTGATTTGGCGTTGTTTCCAAACAATGGCAGCACGTTGACCTGGTGCTCACCCCACTGCAGCGCAGCACCCAGAATCATGGCCATGGCACCCTCTTGGCCAATGTCAGCAAACGGGTTGTTTGTTTCACCCGCCTCAAAACGGGCAATGGCCTTCGTGGTGGCGGCATTAAGCACCCCCACTGCTTCGGGTGCATAGCGTTTTTCATTCATCCAGGCCAAGCCTGTCGGGAACGGTGCCTTGGCACCACGCGCCACACTGCCCATTGTCATGCCCAGGTCAACAAGGCGAAACCGTTTATCTGTGGGACTGCGTGACCAGCCCGTTAAAAGGACAATGTCAGCCCAGGGGTGTTGAAAGGCGACGGTTTCAACGTCGTAGTCACCGGCGACGAAGTTGATAAGGCTGTGTCGGAAAAAGACAGACCAGTCATCGGCCCCGGCATCGTCGGCCCACAGCAACTCGCCCAGTTCTGCGAACTTGAGATTGGCGTCAGGTGTGGAAGCGCTACGCAGGGCAGCCAGGAAGTTTTTTGACGCCAGCGACCTGAAGGATTCGGCTTCTGCCCAAAGCTCGATAGACAGCTTTGCATCCTGGGCTTGCCCGACGCGCGGAATGATGCACAACCACAACGCCACCATAAAAAACAGGGACCGGCAGACAACAGCGAAAGAGTTCATGGCAAACATCCGATTTTGATGTATCAAGCCAATTGTTACATACTATTGCGATCACAGGATCGTGTGGTTCATGACGGACAGGCGCACCCAACAGGCCGTTATCAAAACGCCTCGCGCTCCTGGCACTTAGATGAACGCCGTTTCAATCAACAGATTGCTGGTATTTCCGACCAGGCCAATCGCGCTCTGCGGCAAGGCATACGGGTCAGCGACCTGATAGTTCACCGAATAGCCCAGGTCTTTCCGCGTTTCAGCCCTGCAACGCCAGCATTTTTGCCTGGGCAACCCAATCTTCAATTCTTGAACCGGGCACCCGGTCGAACCCGCGGCGGTTGCCATCTTTCACCCCAAGCTAATATACTGTTTTTATTTACAGTATAACTATGTTTGAGCCCGTCCCCATCCGCCATCTGCCCGTTCCGGTCTGGAATATTCCCGGCACCGTGCAATGCGGCTTTCCAAGCCCTGCCCAAGACCATGCCCAAAAACGGCTCGACCTGAACGATCTGCTCGTCAAACAACCCGATGCCACGTTTTTCATGAGGGTTCGGGGCGATTCCATGCGCGACGCCGGCATTCTCGACGGTGATTACGTCATCGTTGACCGCTCGGTCACGCCGGCGCATGGCCGTATCGTGGTTGCTGTGGTTGATGGCGAATACACCGTCAAACGGCTCTACAAACGCAAAGGTGTCGTGCGGCTTGACTGCGCCAACCCCACCTTTGCCCACATCGAACTGAAAGACGGCCAAGAACTATATATCTGGGGAGTCGTGACATGGACGTTCCGACCACACACCACCAACGCATCGCCCTGATCGACGGCAACAGCTTTTATTGCTCGTGCGAACGGGTCATGCGGCCCGGCCTCGAGGGCAAACCGCTGGTCGTGCTTAGCAACAACGACGGCTGCGCCATCGCGCGCACGCAAGAAGCCAAAGATCTGGGCATCAAAATGGGGGCCCCCTGGTTCAAGATATGTCATCTGGCCGACACCCACGGGCTGGTGGCCCTGTCCGCCAACTTCGCACTGTATGGCGACATGAGCCACCGCATGATGAACATCATCGGGCAGTTTGCACCCCGGCAAGAAATTTACTCCATTGACGAGTCTTTTCTTGACCTGACGGGTGTGCCGGGGTCGGGCCGGGACATCGGTACCGCCATT
>JBAYOZ010000069.1:0-8674 GCA_041677965.1 Pusillimonas sp. | reverse complement strand
TAAATGACCGGTGTCTTGTGCCGCCAGCAGTGCATGTAGCTGTGTTTGAGCGGTGCCTGCTTGATCAGGCTGCCGACGCTGTCGAGGGCCTCGACGATTTTCGGGTTGGCTTTCCAGATCAGTTCGCCACCAAACAGCGGCAGCGTGCTGGCGTAGTGACCATCACCCATGACCGGGTTGATGATGGCGTCGTCGGTCAGACCATTGGCCTTGCAGACCAGGAAGTCGTCGACACCGTAGGCAGGAGCGGCGTGGACTACCCCGGTGCCCGCGTCAAGGCTGACATAGTCGGCCGGGTAAATTGGTGCAACGCGCTGGTAACCGGCATCGGCATCGTAAAGTGGATGGCGGCATTCGAGCCCGGCCAGTGCCTGGCCGGCCACTGTAGCGATAACCGTGCCGTCAAGGCCCCAGTCTTGCAGACATGACTCGACCAGTTCAGCGGCAATCAGCAGGTGGTCGCCGGTAGCGCGCGGTTCGGCCAGTTTGACCAGCGCGTAGCTGATTTCCGGGCCTACATTCAGCGCCTGGTTGGCCGGTAGCGTCCAGGGGGTTGTTGTCCAGATGACGATAGCGCCTTCAACAGGGGTGTTCAGCCCGAAGATGGCAGCCACGCGGCCAGGGTCATTAAAGCGGAACGCCACATGAACGGCAGGGTCGGTACGGTCGGCGTATTCAACTTCAGCTTCTGCCAGCGCCGAGCCACAGTCAAAACACCAGTTGACGGGTTTGAGGCCGCGAAATACAAAACCTTTTTCCATGATTTTGCCCAGCGCACGAAGCTCGTCGGCCTCGTTGCTGAAATTCATGGTCAGGTAGGGGCGGTCCCAGTCGGCCAGAACACCCAGCCGTTTGAAGTCCAGGCGCTGACGCTCGATCTGTTCCAAAGCGTAGGCGCGAGCCTTGGCCTGTACTTCACCAACCGGCAGGTGCTTGCCGTATTTTTTCTCGATCTGGATTTCGATGGGCATGCCGTGGCAGTCCCAGCCGGGCACATAGTGGGCATCGAAGCCATCCATAGAGCGGCTTTTAACGATGATGTCTTTCAGGACTTTGTTGACCGCGTGGCCGATGTGAATGTCGCCGTTGGCATACGGCGGGCCATCGTGCAGCACAAATTTCGGTCGCCCCTGGCTGGCTGCGCGAATGGCAGCATAAACCTTGTTTTCTTCCCATTCGGCAACCCATTTGGGTTCGCGCCTGGCCAGATCGCCACGCATCGGGAAGGGGGTTTCGGGCAGGTTCAGAGTTTTTCTATAGTCCATGGAGCGCAAAGTAATCGCGAGCTTGCCGCGCATCATTATCGATGGCGGCTGTCATTGTGGGCAGGTCGGGGAAAGTTTCTTCGTCGCGCAGAAACTTGAGAAATTCAATGCGTGTGAGTTTACCGTATGCGTCGATGTTGCAATCGAACAGATGCACTTCCAGCAGTACATGGCCGTGATTGTCGACCGTGGGCCGCACACCCAGGCTGGCAACGCCGTTCAGGGGGTGGTCGGCAAGGCCGTGTGCCCGAACAATGTAAATGCCTGAGCGCGCTGCACACAGCTGGGGCACATTGACATTAAGCGTGGGGTAGCCCAATGTACGTCCCAGTTTCTTGCCGTGAACAACGTGGCCACTGATCCGGTAGGGGTGTCCAAGCAAATGTTCGGCATGGGCAAGATTGCCGACGGCCAGAGCAGTACGTACCTCTGAGCTGGAAATGCGGTGACCGTTTTCATCGACGACATCGGTGATCAGGTCAATTTCAAAGCCCTGTTCACGACCCAGCTTGCGCAGCAGGTCAATGTCGCCGGTGCGCCGGTGTCCGAAGCGGAAATCTTCACCGATAAGCAGCCAGCGCGTGTTCAACCCCTGGACAAGCGTGTATTTGACGAAGTCTTCAGCCGACAGGTCGGCCAGGGCCTGGTTGAATCGCATCAGGGCCAGTTGCCGGATATGCAGGCGCTGTATGCCCCAGAGTTTGTCACGCAGGCTGCTGATTTGCGTGGGCATCAGTTCAGGCCGGTTACCTACCCGCGCAAAATACACACGCGGATGGGGGTAAAACGTCATCACTGAAGGCGTCAGGTGCCTTTCCTGGGCGACGTGAGCCACGCGCGCAAGTATGGTCTGGTGCCCGCGATGGACACCGTCAAAGTTGCCAATAGACACGGCGCTGGGGCTGGCGTCATCGTGGCGAGGCAGGGATCGATAAATTTTAAGGGCAGATTTCACAGGCGACAGTTTACAATTTTATGTTGCATTGCTCAGGAACCGCATTTTGACTTCGTTAGCTTCAACCACTTCTACCGTTTCGTCGGGCGTATGTCGCCTGGTTATTCTTGTGTCGGGCCGTGGCTCGAACATGCAGGCTATCGTCAGGGCGATTGAAAGCCGTGGCCTGGCGGCGCAGGTAGTTGCCGTGGTGTCAGACAAGCCGGCAGCCCCGGGGCTTGCGTGGGCCCGCCAACAAGGGCTGCAAACCTTCGCGCTTGAACCGGGCGCTTATGTTAACCGAGAAGCCTATGATCAGGCGCTGGCACACGCGGTTCAGGCGTATTCGCCTGACTACGTGTTGCTGGCGGGGTTCATGCGTATATTGTCTGATGGTTTCGTCAACCGGTTTGCCGGCCGTCTGGTCAATATCCATCCGTCGTTGCTGCCCTCGTTTCCGGGGCTGAAAACGCATGAAAACGCCCTGAAAACCGGGGTGCAATGGCATGGGTGTACAGTGCATTTTGTCACGCCAGAACTCGATAGCGGCCCGATCATCGGGCAGGCGGCCGTTCCTGTGCTGGCCACCGATACCCCGCAATCACTGGCCGAGCGTGTGCTGGTGGTTGAACACCGGCTGTATGCCGATGTGGTTGAATGGCTGGCTGATGGCCGTGTCAGTTTGCAGGACGACGGCCGTGTTGCCGTCACAGATCTCTCTACCCGCGCCTGCGTGCTGGCGTCTGACGACGCTACTGCGGCAGCGGTAACTTTAATCAAGGCTTGAAATGAAACAGAAACAGACCCCGCAACGCCCGTTTAACCTGGGCGCGGCGCGCGTCGAGCAGGTGCAGTCGGTATTGGGCGACATCTTGCAGTGGGCCCATCCGGCCGATGTGGTGTTGTCTCGCTGGATGAAAGCCCACCCCAAACTGGGTGCGCGTGATCGCGGCGAGGTGGCCGATGCGGTATTTGACGTGCTGCGCCACCTGCGTCGTTACCGTCACTTTGCCGAAAGTGGTATTGGCCCGGGCGCACGCCGTCTGGCCATTCTGGGGTTGTCGGCGGTAGTCAGTGAAAGCCTGCTGGCTGAAGCTTTGTCGGACAATGAAAAGCAATGGCTTGAGCATGTCCGGAAAATTCCGCTCGATCGCCTGCCGCGCTCGGTACGCGACAGCATGCCCGATTGGCTTGACCAACGCTTGTCGACAATGCCCGATGCGGATGCCTTGGTGGCGGCGCTGAATCAGGCGGCGCCGCTGGATATTCGAATCAACCCGCTCAAGGCAGAGCGCGACGAGATGCTTGAAACGTTGCGCAACAGCCAGGCCGCAAAATTCAACCCTGAGCCCACACCGTATTCGCCGTGGGGTATTCGCCTTAAAGGCCGCCCGCCCGTCAATCGCTGGCCCATGTTTGAAAAAGGCGAAATCGAGGTGCAGGACGAAGGCAGCCAGTTGCTGGCGGCGTTGGTGGCACCCCGGCGTGGCGAAATGATCATTGATTATTGCGCTGGTGCCGGCGGCAAAACCTTGCTACTGGGTGCCCTGATGCGCTCTACGGGCCGCCTGTATGCGTTTGACGTTTCGGCGGCGCGCCTGGCCCGGGCCAAGCCGCGTTTTGCCCGCAGCGGCCTGTCAAATATCGTACCGGTGGTTATCGCCGAAAACAACGACCAGCGGGTCAAGCGCTTGCGCGGCAAGGCGCATCGCGTGTTGGTCGATGCCCCCTGCAGTGGCTTGGGCACCTTGCGTCGCAACCCCGACCTGAAATGGCGCCAGCACCCCGAGTCGCTTGAGGAGCTGCGCGCGTTGCAAGCCCGGATTCTGCGCCAGGCGGCCCAGTGTGTGGCTCCGGGCGGACGACTGGTTTACGCAACGTGCAGTATCTTGCCCGAAGAAAACGAGCAGCAGGTTGAGGCCTTTTTAGCTGAAAACCCTGAGTTTTCTGTGGTAGATGCCGGGAAGGTGCTGGCCGATCGTTGTAAAAACCTGACGTTTGAAGGCCCCTGGCTGTCGTTGCGCCCCGATGTGCACGGCACCGACGGTTTCTTTGCGGCCGTCCTGGAGCGGGCAAAACCAGCGCCGGCACCGGCATCCGTTTGATTTTTCGCAAGAACTTATTTGCAACACTGCTGTCACAGCAGAACCAACTACGCTAAACTTGGCGGGTTACTTTGTAAGGGTCTAACACACGGTTTATGGACTACGTATTATCTTTTATTTCGGGCGGTTTGCTGCAGCTTTCCTGGTGGCAGGTTGCGCTCGTCACGCTGGTGCTGACGCACATCACTATTGTTGGCGTCACGCTGTTCTTGCATCGCAGCCAAACCCACCGCGGCCTCGATCTTCATCCTGTTGTCATGCACTTTTTCCGGTTCTGGCTCTGGATGACTACCGGCATGGTCACCAAAGAATGGGTCGCCATTCACCGTAAACACCACGCCAAGTGCGAACGTGAAGGCGATCCGCACTCGCCCATGATTTACGGCATCAATCGTGTGTTCTTTGAAGGTGCCGAACTGTACCGCGAAGAATCGGCCAATCAAGACACCCTCAAGCGTTTTGGTTACGGTACGCCCGACGACTGGCTCGAACGCAACGTGTACTCGCGCCATAGCGCACTGGGCATTCTGGTTATGCTGGGCATCGACATTGCCTTGTTCGGTGCACTGGGCCTCACAGTATGGGCGGTTCAAATGGCCTGGATCCCGTTCTGGGCAGCTGGTGTTGTCAATGGCATTGGCCACTATTGGGGCTATCGCAACTACGCCAGCCCCGACACCAGCACCAATGTTTTCCCTATTGGCCTGATCATCGGTGGCGAAGAACTGCATAACAACCACCACGCCCATGGTACGTCGGCCAAGTTTTCGGCCAAGTGGTACGAATTTGACATCGGCTGGGGTTATATCAAGATTCTCAGTGTGCTCGGCCTGGCCAAGGTGCGTCGTGTTGCGCCCAAGCTCAAGCTCGAACCCAATCCCGATGCCTCTGTCAGTGCAAAAACGCTTGAAGGCGTCATCATGCACCGCTACGAAATTCTTGCCCGTTACACTGACCTGGTCAAGAAAGCAGCGGCTGAAGAAATGGCCAAGCTCAAGGCGTCCCGTCAGAAAGACAGCACCCAATGCAACTTCACCTTGCTGGCCGGTGCCAAAGACTGGCTGGGTCAGGCTGATGAAAGCAAGCTTGAACCGGCACAACGTGCCCAGCTCGACACTGTCCTGGCCCAGAACCAGTCGCTGTCTACCCTGGTTCAAATGCGTCGCGACCTGACCCGTATCTGGGAAAGTTCCAGCGCCAGCAGCGAGCAGCTTGTCAGCGATCTGCAAGCCTGGTTGCAGCGTGCGCAGCAAAGCGGCATCGAAAGCCTCGAGCAGTTCGCACTGCGTCTTCGCCGCTATGCGGCATGATCGGGTCGCTTAACCCGGAACAGCAAGCCGCAGTTACACTCCCCACTGGCCACGCCCTGGTGCTGGCCGGTGCGGGCAGTGGCAAGACCAGGGTGCTGACCACCCGCATGGCGTGGTTGATCCAGGGGGGGCAAGTCAGCCCCTTTGGCTTGCTGGCTGTAACGTTTACCAACAAGTCGGCGCGTGAGATGCTCACGCGCCTTTCTGCGTTGTTGCCCATCAATACGCGCGGCATGTGGGTAGGCACGTTTCATGGCTTGTGTAATCGCTTGCTGCGTGCGCATCACCGCGATGCGGGCCTGCCGCAAACCTTCCAGATTCTTGATACCGCCGACCAGCTGTCTGCCATTAAACGCCTGATCAAGGCGGCCGGTATTGATGACGACAAGTTCCCCCCGCGTGATGTCCAGCGGTTCATCAACGGTTCCAAAGAGCAGGGGTTGCGGCCCGATGATGTCGATGCTTACGATGCGCACCGGCGCGGCCTGATCGACCTGTACCGGCAGTATCAGGCCCAGTGCGAACGTGAAGGGGTGGTTGATTTCCCTGAACTGTTGTTGCGCGCTTATGAATTGCTGCTGCGCAATGCCCCTGTTCGCGAGCATTATCAGCGTCGCTTCCAGCACATTCTCATTGATGAGTTCCAGGATACCAATGATCTGCAGTACCGCTGGTTGAAGTTGCTGGCGGGCGGCGGGGCATCGCTGTTTGCGGTGGGTGATGATGACCAGTCCATCTATGCGTTTCGGGGGGCCAATGTAGGCAATATGGCCGCTTTTGAGCGTGAATTCGCCCAAGGTAATGTCATCCGGCTTGAGCAGAACTACCGCTCGTTTGGCCATATTCTTGATTCGGCCAACGCCCTGATTGCCCATAATGCAGCCCGCCTGGGAAAAAACCTCTGGACCGAGCAAGGCGAGGGTGAGCCTGTTCGCATCTGCGAGCAAGGCACCGATTTGCTTGAAGCTCAATGGGTGGTGGATGAGATCCGGGCGCTGGTGGCGGGTGGCCATAGTCGCCGCGATGTCGCCGTTTTGTATCGTAGCAATGCGCAGTCACGGGTCATCGAGCACACGCTGTTTTCATCTGGCATACCGTACCGGGTCTATGGCGGGCAGCGCTTTTTCGAGCGTCAGGAGGTCAAGCATGCCCTGGCGTATTTGCGCCTGGTGGCTAATCCGAACGATGACACATCGTGGTTACGGGTTGTCAATTTCCCGGCGCGTGGCATTGGTGCGCGCACACTTGAGCAATTGGGTGATGTGGCTAAAGAACAGGGCAGCAGCCTGTATACGGCTGTTAACGCCATCGGGGGTAAAAGCGGCGCGAAGCTGGGCACGTTTGTTCAGTTGCTGGCCGACCTCTCTGAACAGGCCAGCGTCTTGCCGTTGCCCGAACTGATCGAGCATGTGGTTCATCACAGCGGTTTGCGAGATCACTACATGGGCGAGAAAGAGGGTGCCGACCGTCTTGAGAACCTTCAAGAGCTGGTTAACGCGGCGACGGTGTTTGTCGGTGAAGAGGGCTTGATGGGCGAGCCGGCGTCAGCACGTATGGGCCCGTCGTCCGATGTGCTTGAGTTCTCCGATGCCGGTGTCGCAGCAGCCAGCCTGTCAGCACTTGACAGCTTTTTGTCGCATGCCTCGCTCGAAGCGGGCGACAATCAGGCGCAGGCCGGTGAAGACGCTGTGCAATTGATGACGGTGCACGCCGCCAAGGGCCTTGAGTTCGATTGCGTGTTCATTACCGGTCTGGAAGAGGGCCTGTTCCCGCATGAAAACAGTCTGACTGAACAGGGTGGGCTTGAAGAAGAGCGCCGCCTGATGTACGTGGCCATGACGCGTGCACGCAAACGGCTTTACCTTACGCTGGCACAAAGCCGTATGCTGCATGGCCAAACGCGTTACGCCATGCGTTCACGCTTTCTGTCTGAAATTCCTGAAGAACATCTCAAGTGGCTTACCCCGCGTGAGCAGCAGCGCACAATACCCGATCCGGTGTCGTGGGGTGGGGCGTATCGTCGCGGTGATGCCTATGGTCGGTCATCGGCCAGTACGCTGGCGCCGCGTACGGCGGCCCGCAGTTTAACCACTGGTGTCACGGTTGGCGAACAGCACTTCAGGGTGGGTCAGGGGGTTGCCCATGCCAGGTTCGGCGAAGGCACCATCATTGGTTTAAGCGGTACTGGCACCGATGCGCAGGCACAGATCCAGTTCCGCGATGTAGGCACCAAAACACTGGCGCTTGGGGTGGCCAAGCTGGATATCGTGCAGGGCTGAACGCTCTGGCTTTCACAAGGCTTGCATCAGTACACGGGCAGCTTGCCAGGGGCCCGGTGCTTGTCAGGCAGCGCCGGGTTTGGCGTCAACTTGCCTGTTCGATGGCTTCCAGCTCTTCCTGGGCCATCAGCCAGTCTTCTTCCAGTTGCTCAAGAGTTTTGCCGAGTTCGCCGTGTTCGGCCAGGGCCTTCACCCGTTCGTCACGGCGTTCGTCGCTGTAGAAATCCGGGTCGGCGATCAGTGCATTCAGACTGTCCAGACGCGCCCGAGCCGTGGCCATTTTCTTTTCCAGTGATTCGACCTGTTTCAGCAAGGGTTTGCGTAGCGTCGACAGACGCTGGCGCTCTTCCGCATCAAGCCGCTTCTGGGTTTTGCGGTCAACGGCAAGGCCGCCATTGGCCTCGTCGCGTTCGCGGTTGGCGTCGTTACGCGCTTCGGCCCGCACGTTTGCGGCCCGCTGATTCAACCAGTCGCGGTAATCTTCCAGGTCGCCATCAAACTCGCTGACCTTGCCATCGGCGACAATCCAGAAGTTGTCGACGGTTGTGCGCAGCAGGTGCCGGTCGTGAGACACCAGCAGGACGCTGCCTTCGAACTCGGCCAGTGCGGTTGCCAGCGCCTCGCGGGTTTCAACATCCAGGTGGTTGCTGGGTTCGTCGAGCAGCAACAGGTTCGGTTTTTGCCAAACGACCAGGGCCAGGGCAAGTCGCGCCTTTTCTCCGCCCGACAACGGGGCAATTTTCTGGTTGACCATGTCGCCGCTAAAACCAAACCCGCCCAG
>JBAYOZ010000068.1:0-8754 GCA_041677965.1 Pusillimonas sp. | reverse complement strand
GGGGGGGTACCACCCAGTGCCTCATGGGTCAGGTGATACAGGTCTTCCAGCAATTTGCCTTTCCATGAGTTCCAGACTTTCGGGCTGGTGCCTCGAATGTCGGCGACCGTCAGCAGGTAAAGTGCACCCAGGCGCCTTTCGTTCTTGATACGTGCGGCGAACTCATGAATGGTGTGGGGGTCGGTCAGGTCGCGTTTTTGGGCGAACGACGACATGCTCAGGTGCTCGCGTACAAGAAAGACGACCAGGTCGGTATCGTCCGCTGAAATATTGTGCTGCCTGCAAAATCGCAGGGCATCTTTGGCGCCCAGCTCGGAGTGGTCGCCACCGCGTCCTTTGGCAATGTCATGATAAAGCGCCGCTACATACAGAAGCCAGTGGCGATCCATGTCGGCGACCAGCTGGCTGGCCAGCGGGAACTCTTGTGCGTGCTCGGGCATGGTAAAACGACGCAAGTTGCGAATCACGCGCAGGGTGTGCTGATCGACGGTATAGGCATGAAACAGGTCATGCTGCATTTGTCCGACAATTTTGCGAAATTCGGGCAAATAGCGTGGCAGGATGTTCAGCAAGGTCATGCGCCGCAGGGCATGCACAATGCCGCGGGGCTGCTGAAAGATCTGCAGGAACAGGTAGCGGTTTACCGGGTTGCGACGAAATTGGGTATCGATCAGGCGCCGGGCGTGCCACATGGCGCGCATTACCTGCGACGACAGCCCCGTCAGTTCGGGGCGCTCTTGCATGACCAGAAAGGCACGCAATAGCAGGGTAGGGTTGCGTTCCAGTGCATCCGGACGCCGGATATCCAGACGGTTATGGCGCACGCAAAATTCGTCGTCAATGATGCTGCCTGAATTTTCAGGTGGCGGAAACAATCGTTCTTCCAGCGTCTGCATCAAGATGGTATTTAGCTGGTTCACCACCCGGGCTGCCCAGTAGTAGCGCTGCATCAGCAGTTCGCTGGCCCGTCGGGTTTTGGTGCCTTCAAAACCATAGATTTTTGCCAGCGCTGGTTGCAAATCGAACAGTAGCCGGTCTTCCCGGCGGCCCGCCAGCAGGTGCAGTTCAATGCGCAGGCGCTTGAAGGCCAGCTCGGCCCGGCGCAGGGCGCGATATTCGGCGGGGGTCAGCAGGTCGGTTTGACCAATTTCTCGCCAGGTCTGACCGATTCCGCTGGCCTGGGCAATCCACAAAATGACCATAAGGTCACGCAGACCCCCCGGGGCTTCTTTGCAATTGGGTTCAAGTGCATACGGGGTGTCCTGGTGCCGGGCGTGACGTTGCTGCATCTCGGCCCGCTTGGCCTGAAAAAACGCCTGGGGGTCGCGTTGTTCAGACATGGCTGCCTGCAGTGCAGCCAGCAGCGGCTTGCTGCCGGCCAGCCAGCGCACTTCCATCAGTGCCGTCTCGACCGTAATGTCGTTGGCGGCCTCGCGACGGCAGTCTTCCAGTGTGCGTACGCTGTGGCCTACATCGAAGCCCAGGTCCCACAAGGCAGTAACCAGGGCTTCAAGCAAGCTCTGGTCATGCGGGTCGGGTTCACGTGCCAGCAGGATAAGGACATCAATATCTGACCATGGAAAAAGTTCGCCGCGCCCATAACCACCAACCGCTGCCAGACAGCCCCCAGGGGGCAAGGGGCTGACTTTAAGGATATCGCGCAGGGTTTGGTCTGTAACACGGCGCAGCCCCCCCAGCAACTTTTCAGGTCGCTCATGCTTGCGGTAGCTGTCGATAATGACTTTTCGACGGCTTTTGTAGGTTTCGCGAAGCTGCTGCAGTGTTTGGGGTGTCATGGGGCGGCCGACCTGGATTAATGGTCAAACCGCTATTTTCATAGACTTGCCGCCTTATGACAAACGGCACACGTCATGCAGAAGCTGGCAGGACAGCAAAGCTGGATGGGCGGCGCGCCGATGCCAATCGACCCTGACCCGATGTGTGGTCATCGGAATCGAGCCAGTGCGCTTCGGCATCAACAAACCGTGAGTCGTTGTCAGCCAGGCGGAAGCGGGCAACAGTGCGGCTGAGGGTGATGGCCTGGTCGTGCATGGCCGCGGCGGCAGCAGCAGATTCCTCGACAAGTTCAGCATTTTGCTGGGTCGTGCTGTCCATCTGCGAGATGACGCGGTTGATTTGTTCGATGCCGGTGGTTTGCTCCTGACTGGCCTGGGCAATTTCCTGCATGATGTCGGTGACCCGACGAACGCTGTCAACAATTTCCTGCATGGTCTGGCCGGCATCGGCGACCAGACGACCGCCTTCATCTACTTTTTGTACCGAGTTGCTGATAAGGGCCGAAATCTCTTTTGCGGCTGATGCCGAGCGTTGGGCCAGCGTACGAACCTCTGATGCCACTACTGCAAACCCTTTGCCGTGCTCACCGGCGCGGGCTGCTTCCACGGCGGCATTCAGCGCCAGAATGTTGGTCTGGAATGCAATACCGTCAATGACGCTGATAATTTCAGAAATCTTGCGTGACGACTCATTAATGCCGCCCATGGTCTGGACGACTTTCTCGACCGCTTCACCGCCTTTAATGGCAACCTCGGATGCAGTGAGGGCCTGGGTGTTGGCCAGTGCGGCGCTGTCAGCGTTGCGCTTCACCGTGTCCGTCAATTCAACCATGGTGACCGAGGTGGATTGAAGTGATTCGGCCTGTGACTCGGTTCGTCCGGCCAGATCCCGGTTGCCATCGGCAATCTGTGATGAGGCCAGTTCGATGGCGTGTGTCCCTTCGTTAACCTGGCGCACAATGCTTGCAAGGCTGTCACGCATGCCTTTCATGGTTGCCACCAGGCTGGTCGTGTCATCAGGAGCAGTTTGTATGGTTGTCGACAGATCGCCGGCGGCAATACGGCGTGCGATATCCGAGGCATACGTCAATTCGCCACCCAGCTGGCGCAACAGTGATCGTGTCAGTACAAAAGCTACGATCGTGCCGAGCAAAATGGTCATTGCGGTCAGCAAGGCCTTTACAACCATGAAGCTCGCCGTGATGTCTCGTACCTCTTGACCAAGCGTCTGGTTGACAGACTCAAGGCCATCAATCATCTGGTTGATCGCAGCCAGCCAGGCAACAAAAACCGGTGCCAGCTGGTTATTGATCAGTGTCGTGGCCTCGGCGCTGCGACCAGATCGGGCCAATGAAATTGCCTGGTCAATCAAGGGCAGCGTCTGGCGTTCGATACGCTGGATATTGGCCAGATAATCACGTTCTTTAGTCGTCAGGTTTTTATCGGCGGCGAAGACCTGGTCCAGTGCAGTGGCAGCGCGGGAGTAGGCCTGCGCCAGGGTTTCAATATCTTGCACGTGCGTATTGACCTGTGCTGGCGTGGTTGCCAGGACCAGGTCTCGTACCGAAATGGCACGATCGTGCACACTGCCCCTGAAATTGATGGCCTGACGCATTTTGGCCGCATTGACATCATTGATAGTGCCAAGCAAGCCTTCAACCTGATGAACCCGCACAATGCCGAAAACGGCCAGCACAATCATCAGAACCATAAGAAATGAAAAACCCAGCATCAGCTGGGTCCGGATTTTCAAGCGACTGAACATGGTGACCCCTTGTTAATTGAACTGCTATATCGGGACATTCTTGATGCAATCTCTGAATGCATAATGCCAGTATAGATCTTTTCAGGTCAATTTCGGGTCAAATTAAAGCTACATATCGATTGGAATCCTGTGATTATCGGTTCAATATCGGTTCAATTGAAAATTGTGTGGCATTTTGTCGTCACTGTGACACGAAAGCGGGCGGTGCAGGCATGGCAGGTGATACGGTCAGGATTTCATAGCCGGTCTCAGTAACCAGTACACTGTGTTCCCATTGCGCTGAAAGGCTGTGGTCACGCGTAACGACAGTCCAGCCATCGGATAGCTGACGAATTTCGCGACGGCCGGCGTTTATCATGGGTTCGATGGTGAAAATCATCCCGGGTTCAAGCGTGATGCCAGTACCGGCCTTGCCATAATGAAGCACTTGCGGGTCTTGGTGGAATTTTTGCCCGACGCCGTGCCCGCAGTATTCGCGCACTACAGAAAAGCCAGCCTTTTCGGCATGCTTCTGGATTGCCGAGCCAATATCGCCCAGTTTATTGCCGGGTTTTACCTGCTCGATACCCAGCCACATGCAGTCGTACGTTGTTTCTACAAGGCGACGTGCCAATATGGATGGTTCACCAACAACAAACATGCGGCTGGTGTCTCCGAACCAGCCATCTTTGATAACGGTGACGTCAATATTGATGATGTCGCCATTTTTCAACACTTTGTCGCCCGGGATGCCATGGCAAATAACATGGTTGACCGATGCGCAGATGGCGCCTGGGAACGGCGGGTAGCCGGGCGGCGCGTAACCCACTGTGGCCGAGGTAACCTTCAGTTCGTTGGTGATGTATTCGGTACACAGGCGGTCCAGCTCGCCGGTGGTGGTACCGGCCTGAACAAAAGGGGCCAGATAATCGAGCGTTAATGCAGCTGCCTGGCATGCGGCGCGCATCTTGTCCAGGTCTGCAGGGTTGGTGACACGTGGGATAGTCATGTGCAACTTGAGCCTATGGGTAAAAAGATAGTAGAATTATAGGCTTTCCAGAATTTGCTGCAGTACAGGCAAAGTGTTGTTGGTCCCTGTCCCTTGATAAGGTTGTTGTTTTTCAAGACTATGGCTTTTTAAGGTTACGGCTTGCAAACACTATGGTTTGCTGTGGCCCAAGGGCGGTTTGCACTTTATCGCAAGGCCTGCCGTGGCCAAAACATTTTCGGAATTTTTTTAATCGCGTGCGCCACCACACAAGGGTGTTCAAGGGGTTGTCCCTGAATACAGGTAGCGTACAAGACCAAACCCTCGGAGTCTTATTATGTCCTTGATGCGTGAAATGCTTGAAGCCGGTGTGCACTTTGGCCACCAAACCCGTTACTGGAACCCCAAGATGGCCCCGTTCATCTTCGGTCACCGTAACAAAATCCACATCATCAACCTCGAAAAAACCGTAGAACAATACGTTGATGCCGCAAAATTTCTGCGTCAGACTGCGGCCCGTGGCGGCACCGTTCTGTTCGTTGGCACCAAGCGTGCAGCGCGCGAACTGGTGGCACAAGAAGCTGCCCGTTGCGGCATGCCTTTTGTCGACAGCCGCTGGCTCGGCGGCATGATGACCAACTTCAAGACGGTCAAGACATCGGTCAAGCGTCTGAAAGACATGGAAGCCCTGAAAGTTGAAGGCGCTACCGAAAAAATGAGCAAAAAAGAAGCGCTCATGTTTGAACGCGAGCTCGACAAGCTCAACAAAGGTATCGGTGGCATCAAAGACATGAACACGTTGCCCGATGCATTGTTTGTCATCGACGTTGGCTACCATAAAATTGCAATCGCCGAAGCCCGTACGCTGGGTATCCCTGTCGTGGCTGTGGTTGATACCAACCACTCACCCGACGGCATTGATTACATCATCCCCGGTAACGATGACTCGGCCAAGGCAATTGCCCTGTACGCCCGTGGCATGGCTGATGCCGTCCTTGAAGGTCGTGAACAGCGCCTGAACGGTCTGGTTGAAGAAGTTGCTGAAGGTCAGGAAGAGTTCGTCGAGGTCGAGGAAGACCGCGCCGAGTAAGCTGCGCAAGGCCGTCATGTAACGGCCCCCGCCTTAACTGACACATGCCCCGGTAAACCCGGGGCGTGTTTTACTGAACTGGAGAAAATTGTGGCCCAAATTACAGCATCGATGGTTAAAGAACTGCGCGAGAAAACCGACGCACCCATGATGGAATGCAAAAAAGCACTCACAGAAGCCGATGGCGATCTGGATCGTGCTGAAGAAATTCTGCGTGTCAAGCTGGGTAACAAGGCCAGCAAAGCGGCTGCACGCGTCACGGCTGAAGGCCTGATTGGCCTGTACATCGCTGCCGACGGCAAAACCGGTGCGGTTGTCGAAGTCAACTGTGAAACAGACTTCGTTGCCAAAAATGACGATTTCATCGCATTCGTCAACGATATGGCCAAGCTGGTCACCGAAAAGAACCCCGCAGACGTTGCTGCATTGTCCGAGCTGCCATTCCGTGACGGCACGGTTGACAGCGTGCGTTCGGGCCTGATCGGCAAAATTGGCGAAAACATGTCTATCCGTCGTTTCCAGCGTTACGAAACAGCCAATCAGCTGGCCAGCTATGTACACGGTGGCCGTATCGGCGTGCTGGTAGACTTCGCTGGTGCCGACGAAGTGGGTAAAGACCTGGCCATGCATATTGCTGCCACCAAGCCCAAGGCACTTGATGCCTCTGGTGTTGCTGCCGAAGACATTGCTGCCGAGCGTTCGGTTGCCGAACAAAAAGCACAAGAGTCTGGCAAGCCTGCTGACATCGTTACTAAAATGGTCGAAGGTTCAGTTGCCAAATTCCTGAAAGAAGTCACGCTGCTGTCGCAACCTTTCGTCAAGAACGACAAGCAGTCGGTCGAGCAGATGCTGAAAGAAAAGAGCGCATCCATTGCCCGCTTTGCGCTGTATGTTGTTGGTGAAGGCATCGAGAAGAAAACCGAAGACTTCGCTGCTGAAGTCGCTGCTGCCGCTGCCGGCAACTAATACTTTTCTTCCCGCGTGTGTGCGCCTGCTTGGGCACACACTGCAAGTAATGTCATAATGCCCGGGCACAAAAGTGCTTGGGCATTGTCACGCATCGCGCCGCCTTTCGGGCCGTTCACTCAGGAAATTCATATGACCACCAGATCATACAAACGTGTTCTTCTCAAGCTGTCCGGCGAAGCGCTGATGGGTGAAGACGCGTTCGGTATCAACCGCAGTACCATTTTGCGCATGACAGAAGATATTTCTGAAGTGGTCAAGCTGGGGGTTGAGTTGGCCATCGTCATCGGCGGCGGCAATATTTTCAGGGGCGTGGCGCCCGGGGCCCAGGGTATGGACCGCGCTACGGCCGATTACATGGGCATGATGGCTACCGTCATGAACGCGCTTGCCTTGCAAGATGCCCTGAAAAACAAGGGTATCGACGCGCGTGTGCAGTCTGCCCTTAATATCGACCAGGTCGTCGAGCCGTACATCCGCCCTAAAGCCCTGCGTTACCTTGAGGAAGGCAAAGTCGTGATTTTTGCCGCGGGTACAGGCAACCCGTTTTTCACTACCGATACCGCCGCAGCGTTGCGGGGTGCAGAAATCGGTGCCGAAATTGTACTGAAAGCGACCAAGGTCGATGGCATTTACAGTGCCGACCCGAACAAAGACCCTGACGCCACGCGTTATAACCGTATCAGCTTCGATGAAGCCATCGTGCGCCGACTCGAAGTCATGGACGCGACCGCTTTCGCGCTGTGTCGCGACCAGAAACTGCCCATCAAGGTGTTCTCCATCAACAAGCCCGGTGCGCTGTCGCGCGTCGTACAGGGTGAAGATGAAGGCACGCTGGTTCACGTCTGAACAAGGAATGGAAATGAGTCTTTCAGAAGTTAAAAAGTCTACCGAAGATCGCATGAACAAAAGTGTTGATGCGCTCAAGACCAACCTGTCCAAAATCCGCACAGGTCGGGCCCATGGCGGCATTCTTGATCATGTCAATGTCGAATACTACGGTTCGCCAGTACCGGTTGGCCAGGTGGCCAATGTATCGGTTATCGATGCACGTACTCTTAGCGTTCAGCCCTACGAAAAGAATATGGTTGGCCCCATCGAAAAGGCAATCCGTGATTCCGACCTTGGCCTGAATCCGGTGTCCATGGGCGACAATATCCGTGTTCCCATGCCCGCACTTACCGAAGAGCGCCGTCGTGATCTGACCAAAGTGGTTCGTTCCGAAGGTGAAGATGCCAAGATTGCTATTCGCAACCTGCGTCGCGATGCTAACGAAACGGCTAAAAAACTGGTCAAGGACAAGGAAATCTCGGAAGATGACGAGCGTCGCATGCAAGACGAGGTCCAGAAGCTGACCGACAAGTTTGTGGCCGAAATTGACAAGCTGGTCCAGCAAAAAGAAGCCGAGATCATGACGGTTTAAGCCGTCATTGCATTCAATAGCGCGCTTTTTTGGGTCTTTATGTCTGTCAGCTCAACGCAAACCATACCTGATTCAACCGATGTGCCACGCCATGTGGTCATCATCATGGACGGGAACGGGCGTTGGGCAACGCGCCGCTTCCTGCCGCGAACTGCAGGCCATGTCCGGGGTGTTCAGGCGGTGCGCCGCGTGCTTGAAGGCTGTGGTCGCAAGGGTGTCAAATACCTTACCCTGTTTGCGTTCAGCTCTGAAAACTGGCGCCGGCCGCAAGAAGAAGTCTCGTTACTGATGCGGCTGTTTGTCCAGACGCTAGAAAAAGAAGTCGATAAACTCGACGAGCAGGGTGTGCGGCTGCGTGTGGTGGGCGATTTATCGGCATTCGAGCCCAGGTTGCAGGCCTTGATCCAGTCGGCAGAACACCGTACCCGTCAAAATGATCGCCTGCATCTGACCATTGCGGCCAATTATGGTGGTCGTTGGGATATCTTGCAGGCTACGCGCCAGCTGTTGCGTGATCGACCCGATCTGGCCGATCACCCCGACGAAATGACTGAAACCATGCTTTCCGAACGGCTTAGCATGGCGTGGGCTCCCGAGCCCGATCTGTTCATCCGCACAGGCGGTGAGCAGCGTGTTTCCAACTTTCTGATCTGGCAGTTGGCTTACACCGAAATGTATTTCACCCCTGTTTTTTGGCCCGATTTCGATGCTGCGGCGCTTGATGCCGCGTTCGAATGGTACGTCTCG
>JBAYOZ010000067.1:0-8884 GCA_041677965.1 Pusillimonas sp. | reverse complement strand
CCAATATTGCTGGAGCGGCGCAATATGCCGGCAGCATCTATGACCCCATTGCGTGAAACGTCAGAAATGGTGGCACCGTGATAGTGATACTTGCCATTACCTGTATCAAATTTTGTGTCGGTACGAATTCGCCCCAAATCAAGCGCCAGCCCGACAGTGAATGGCTTCATGATCGAGCCGGGCTCGAAGGTATCGACAATGGCCCGGTTACGCAGGTCGTTGCCTGAGCGGCTGGCCCGGTCATTGGGGTTGTAGGCCGGCAAATTGGCCAACGCCAGTATTTCGCCGGTATTCGAATCAATCACGACACCCGCGGCCCCGGTCGCATTGTGCTCGACCATGGCCGCCTTGAGCGCAGCATACAAATCAAACTGAACGCCAACATCAAGCGACAGGTAAAGATCTTTACCATGCATGGGCGGGACAGCAGCCTGGACATCTTCGACAATGCGCCCAAGCCTGTCGCGAATAACGCGGCGGCTGCCTGGCTGGCCTGACAGGAAATCATTGTAGGCAAGCTCAATACCCTCAATGCCGCGATCTTCAATATTGGTGAAACCCAGCACGTGGGCCGTCATATCGCTTTCAGGGTAAAACCTGCGGACTTCATCTTGCTGATGAATACCGGGAATGCGCAGCTTTCGAATCGCTTCGGCAACGTCCGGATCAACCTGGCGCTTTATATAAACAAAGGTTTTATCGACATTCGCCAGGCGCGTCTGGATATCAGCAACTAGCATGTCAAGAAGCTGAGCCAATTGGGCAATCTGGGCGGCGTCAGCACTTCGCGCATCTTCAGGCACTGTCCAGATCGCCTTGACCGGAACGCTTGAGGCCAATACAACCTTACCCGTACGATCAAACACCTTGCCCCGCATCGCTGACAAGACCAGAGTTTTTTCGTAGCGACGCTCGCCCTGGCGTTGCAGGAAGTCGTTCGACAAACCCTGCAGGTAAAGTGCCTTGGCAATCAGGAAAACAAAACCCACCATCATCAGGATGAGGACAAGCCGTGAACGCCACATCGGCATCTGGACGTTAAGGACGGGGCTGTCATAAAAACGAACACGTTTCACGGCTGCCCCCTGCCCGAAATCAACACACCTGACACCACACGGTTATCTTTAAGGTAAACCGTGCTGTCAGGACGGGGCACGACCATCTGCAAGTCGCGACGCGCGAATTCGTCGACCCGGGCATTACGGGCAAGCTCTGCGCGCTCAAGCTGAAGCCGGCGCCACTCGACATCAAGGTCCTGGGTTTTGGCAGCGGCACGCTCAGATGCAATGAACAGTTGGCGCGACTGGTATCGCGCCGTCACCAGCGATATCGCTGACAGCATCAACAACACAGCCAGAACAAGCAAGACACGATTCACGAACGTCTCCGCTGTTGACGTGCTGCAGGCTGTTCGAACGACAGGCGCAACCCTTTGACAAAGGAGGCCGCACCTTCGGGCGGCAAGGGCGTTGTCGTACGCTCTGCCACACGCAACACGGCCGAGCGCGAACGCGGGTTGCCCTGAACCTCGGCCTCATCAGGCAATACACGCCCTAATGAACGCAAGAGGGGCTGCGGCATATCCTTTTCAGGTATCGGCAGTCGTGCAGTGGCCTCGGGCGGGCGCGAAGCCGCCATGAAGCACTGTTTAACCATGCGGTCTTCAAGAGAATGGAAACTGATCACCGCCACACGCCCGCCCGGTGTCAGCAGCGTTAGAACTGCCTCGAGGGCGAGCGCGAGCTCTTCGAGCTCTTGATTGATGTAAATCCGTATAGCCTGAAAGGTGCGAGTGGCCGGATGTTGACCCTTTTCGCGCGTGCGGACGACACTGGCGACGAGCTCGGCGAGATCGAGCGTTGTGCGCAGCGGCCGGGATTCGCGGCGATCAACAACCGCCTTTGCAATCTGGAAAGCAAACCGTTCTTCGCCATATTTTGCTACAACCTCCTTGATTTCATCGACACTGGCCTGAGCCAGCCATTGAGCAGCGGTCATCCCCCTGCTGGTATCCATACGCATGTCCAGCGGACCTTCGCGCATAAATGAAAACCCGCGTCCGGCGTCATCGATCTGGGGCGAAGACACCCCAAGATCAAGCATCACGCCATCAATGCGGTCAATATTCAGTTCAGCCAACGCCTGCGCCATTGACGCAAAACCCTGATGCACAATCGTGATACGGGCATCATCGCGCTGCATGGCACGGGCCGTTTCAATGGCAAGCGGGTCTTTATCGAAAACCACCAGGCGCGCATCAGGGGCCAGACGCGACAGCAACAGACGGCTGTGCCCACCGCGCCCAAAAGTGCCATCGACATACACCCCCTGCAACCGGGCCGAAGTTACGTCGCAAGTTGCAGGTGCTTTGCGTTTTTGACCGAAGGAATCATCAACAAGCGCGTTAACCGTTGGTTCAAGCAAGACTGTCTGGTGCACAAATGCCATGACGACCCTTAAAAAGAAAAATCGTCGAGGGCGTCGGACATCATGCCCTTGGCCAGATCTTCAGCTTCACGACGCGCCCATTCTGCAGTATCCCAAAGCTCGAAGTGACTACCCATACCCAGCAACATGGCCTCTTTTGAAAGCCCGGCGGCCTGACGCAGTTCGGGCGAGACCAGAATGCGGCCCGACGCATCCATGTCGACATCAAGCGCATTGCCCAGCAACAGCCGTTGCAAGGCACGTGCCGAAATGGGGAAGCGCGCGATGACATCACGACGCTCTTCCCAGACGCTGCGAGGGTATACCAACAGACAGCCATCGGGGTGGCGCGTCAGCGTAAGGCGGCCCTGGTTGCCAGAAATAAGCGCGTCACGATGCCGGGTGGGTATTGAAACCCGCCCCTTCGCATCAAGCGTTAACGCACTGCACCCCTGGAACACATCCCACCCCACTTTTTTGCACATTTTCCTACTTTTTCCCACTCTACGACAACGGCAACATGCGGTCAAGCGCTTGAGGGCATTTTTTTCAATGACAACAAGTACTTACACGCGATTTCAAAAATTTTTTGCGGGAATTTCTTTTGTTAAATCAATAGATTGCAAGACCAACTGGAAGTGCTTTATGCGAACAGCACCCAAAACCCTCGTAATCTTGCCGCGCGATGCGCCGGGATGAAAAAAAACAGGAGCGGGACAGGCCTGTAGGCCGGATTCTGTACACCGGGAAAACCCGGTGGGCAATCATTCGTCTGGGCGCACCATTACTGGAGCGCTCTGGCCACCTACCCGCATACTCGGACGGACCGCCCTTTGAGCCCAAGGACTCGTCGTATGCCTATTTGGTGTTGCTCCGGGTAGAGGTTACCGCGTTTCACCCTGCTACGCTGTGCCCTGAAACCAGGGAACGCCACACGGAAGTCGCCGTGTCGGTGCATGCCAGGCATGCCCGCGTAACAGTCTCGTCTCTGTGGCCCTGTTCCTCGGCTTGCAGGTTATGACACCTGCTTGCCGGACGGCTGTTAGCCGCTACCCTGCCCTGTGGAGTCCGGACCTTCCTCGATATACGTGATACCGCGATTGCCCGGCCTGCCCCGCGCCGGCATTGTAGCCAAATTAAATGCATCCCACTGAACGAAACGCCACAAACTGCGACAATAGGCATCATTCTTTTATATGCATGCATTTTTATGGCCGCCACCCCTCTCGTTACACTGACCCGCCTTCAACTGGCCTATGGCCACCACCCCTTGCTTGACAATGCCGACCTGACCATCACAACCGAAGAACGGGTTGGGCTTATCGGGCGCAATGGCGCCGGCAAATCATCATTGCTCAAGCTTATCGACGGGCGCACAGCGCCCGATGACGGCGAGGTGATGCGGGTTGGCGGTTTACGCATTTCAACTGTCGAACAAGAACCCGACCTGCCTCCTGATCAAACCGTCCTTGAGGTACTTAGCGGAAACTACATCGACCATGAAGACTGGTCTCGTCCTGCCCGGGCCCAGTCGCTTATTGCCGAGCTTGGACTTGACCCCGATGCGCTGATTGAAGGGCTTTCCGGCGGAACACGCAAACGCGTTGCGCTGGCCAGTGCACTGGCCGACGAACCCGATTTGCTGCTGCTTGACGAACCCACCAACCACCTGGACTTCACCGGTATCGGTTGGCTTGAACAACGTCTGCAACAGGCGCGATGCTCGGTCATCCTCATTACCCACGACCGCCGTTTTCTTGATGCCGTAGCTACCCGCATTGTCGAACTTGATCGTGGAAAACTGTTCAGCTTCCCTGGCAACTTCAGCCAATGGCAGCAACGCAAGGCCGAATGGCTTGAGGCCGAGAAAACACAAAACGCCAAATTCGACAAAGTACTTGCCCAGGAAGAAATCTGGATTCGCAAAGGGGTTGAGGCACGTCGCACCCGCAACGAAGGCCGCGTACTGCGCCTTGAGCAACTGCGCCGCGATCGGGCCGCACGCCGCGAACGCACAGGTAACGTCAGCCTTGCCATCGCCGAAGGGCAGCGTTCGGGGAAACTTGTTGCCGAACTGGAACATGTCTCGCATGGCTATGATGGCCATCTGCTTATCGACGATTTTTCCACCGTCATTTTGCGCAAGGACCGCATCGGCCTGATCGGGCCCAACGGCGTCGGAAAAACAACCCTGCTGAAAATTATCCTGGGCGAACTCAAGCCCGATTCTGGTGTGGTGAAACTCGGTACCAACATTACTGTTGGCTACTTCGACCAGATGCGCTCGCAGCTGGATGAAAACGCAACCCTGGCCGATACCATCAGCCCCGGCAGCGAATGGGTGGAAATTGGAAACCAGCGCAAGCACATCATGAGTTACCTGGAAGACTTCCTGTTCCCGCCCGCCCGCGCCAAATCGCCTGTCAGCAGCCTTTCCGGCGGAGAGCGTGCGCGTTTGGTTCTGGCACGCCTGTTTGCCAGACCAACCAATGTGCTGGTGATGGACGAACCCACCAATGATCTTGATATCGAAACCCTGGAGCTTCTTGAAGAGTTGCTGCAAGACTATCAGGGCACTGTGCTGCTGGTCAGCCACGACCGCGCATTTTTGAATAATGTAATCACACAGACCATTGCCTGGGAAGGCAACGCGCGTTGGCGCGAATACGCAGGCGGATACGATGACTGGCTGGAGCAGCGCCCTGACAGTGTCCCGCACAGCCGTGCTGCAGGCAATGAACCGGAACCATCGCAGGCCGCCGAACCAGTCACCAAAACCGCCACCAATAATAACGGGCAAGAAACCAAACCAGCACCGACGCGCCCCAAACCGCCCAAACCTGTTCGCATTACGTCGTGGGAGCAAAAAGAACTGGACGCATTACCAGACACGATCGGTGCGCTTGAAACCCGGCAGGCCGTGCTGGTAGAACAACTGGCCGATGGCAGTCTGTACGCCAGTGACCCGGAAAAGGTTCAGGATATCAATGCCCAACTGGAAGAAATTGATGCTGACCTGACTCGCCTGTTTGAACGATGGGAAGCCCTGGAAAGCAAACGCACCGGATCTGAATAAAACTACGGGGCGGCATGACCGTTATGGCAGCTCGCCCCGGAAACTACAGACATTGATCGCAAACGAAAGCGACGGGACCAAGGCAACACCACCCAGCCCCCGCTGGCACACATGGCATACGGCCTAATCCCGGACAATGCTCCAGGGCAGTTGCTCACCAGCGGCCAATGGCACTAAATCGGCCTGGTCCTGATGCACCTGTGCCGGGATATCAAATGTCTCACGCTTCAAAGTGAGGGTGTCTTGATTGACAGGCAACCCGTAAAAGGCGGGCCCGTTAAGGCTGGCAAACGCCTCAAGCCGGTCGAGACGCCCTACTGAATCAAACGCCGTAGCGTAGAGCTCCATGGCATGAAGTGCCGTATAACACCCGGCACAACCACAGGCATTTTCTTTTGCATTACGCGCATGGGGTGCGCTATCTGTACCCAAAAAGAACCGGTTGCTGTCACTGGTCGCTACCGCAAGCAAAGCCTGCCTGTGCGTTTCGCGCTTCAATACCGGCAGGCAATACCAATGCGGGCGCACACCACCTCGAAAGAGGGCATTACGGTTGTACAACAGATGATGGGCAGTTATCGTGGCGCCAACCGGACCTTCTGCGTCACGAACATATTCAGCGCCTTGCCGTGTCGTCAAGTGCTCGAAAACGACCTTTAATACCGGAAACGCCTTTCGCAGCGGAATCATCACACGGTCAATGAAAACGGCTTCACGGTCGAAAATGTCAATATCAGGATCGGTAACCTCACCATGAACCAGCAACGGCATGCCTGTTTCTTGCATGGCTTCCAGTGCATTGGTGCAATAACGTAACAGATTGGTCACTCCGGCATCAGAATTGGTGGTTGCCCCTGCCGGATAGAGCTTTACACCGTATACAATGCCGCTTCCCGCCGCCTTGCGTATTTCGTCTGCTGGCGTGTTGTCGGTAAGGTAAAGCGTCATGAGTGGCGTAAATGTCGTAGCTGACACGCCGTTGTGTTGCAACGCCTGAACAATGCGCTGCCGATAGGCTTGAGCCAAATCGGTAGTCGTTACCGGAGGAGTCAGGTTAGGCATCACAATGGCACGGCCAAACTGACGTGCGCTATCGGCAACGACAGCCTGCAGCATCGCACCATCGCGCAAATGCAAATGCCAGTCATCGGGGCGTTTGATAGTCAAGGTTGAAATCGACGAAGTCATGAATACCTTATAGATGATTACGGCGCAACAGTGATGGCAATTGCTACGGATGATCTACCGCAGACTTTACCGATGCGCAGGCAGAAAAAAACGGGTACAAACTCTTTTGCTGTCGGGGCCAAGACGCGTTATGCTCGACCCTGACGTTTTTTATTCAATATGGAGCAATTTTTATGGCAACTACTGCTAAAACCGCGCGCAAACCCAATGCCGCGTTCATGAAGCCACTGACCCCCAGCGACACGCTGGCCGCCGTTGTCGGGGCCACACCGTTGCCGCGTACAGAAGTCACCAAAAAGCTCTGGGACTACATTAAAAAGAACAACCTGCAAGACCCTGAAAACCGTCGCAACATCAATGCCGACGACAAACTGCGCCCGATTTTCGGCAAAGACCAGGTTTCAATGTTTGAAATGACCAAACTGGTTAGTGCCCATCTTAAATAAACGGCTACGGCGTTTACAAACAGCGTCGCAACTTTAAAACCGCACGTTTATTTCAACCGCACCGACACGCTGCACAACTGCGGCGATTACGGTGCGGTTTTTTGTTTAACTGGCCCGCCTGAACGGATGGTGAAAGCCAGGATGAGCAGGATACCGGAGCCGATCAGAGATCAAGTGCCGGAGCGTTGCCATCGACGAGCGCCAACCACCCTTTGATCAAGCGATACACAACCCAGATTAAAGCAACAAGACCGGTAATCCAGCCGATGAAAATGAAAGTCAAAATACCGCTGACAACAAACCACAATAACCCCCACCAGAATGTTTTGATGACCCAGTCAAAGTGCACCGCATATATGGTTCCAGCAGCATCACTACGCTTCATGTAGGCAAGCACAACTGATGCAATGACAGCAATGCCAATAAACCCGGCCGTCAGGATACCCAGCGCAAATAGCCCATAAATAATGTGTGTTAGCCACTTGAGTGACAAACCGTTGTTCTCTTCCGGCGGTAAAGCGTCGGTCATAAACCCTCCAATACACAGGTGTCAGATAATGTGGTTTGTATTTTAACCCGTCAGGCTTCATTCACGCCTGCGAGCCACCTTAAAGCGCTAACCAGTTATGGACACTCTCACCACATCACCACACCCGTTCAGCTCCCTGGATCTGAACATGATGCTGATCATTTACCTGATTGCCATTACCGCAGAAGCCATGTCCGGCGCACTTGCGGCAGGACGACGACGCATGGATATTTTCGGTGTTGCCGTTATTGCCTTTGTAACAGCGCTTGGCGGAGGCACGATTCGTGATGTCATCCTGGGCAATTACCCCATTGGCTGGACTCAGCACCCGGAATATGTATACATCGTGTTGAGCGCGGGGTTGATCACCGTGCTTCTGGCTCGTTACATGCATCACATCAAACAGATATTTCTGGTACTCGATGCTCTGGGCCTGGTTGCCTTTTCTGTGATTGGCTGCACTATAGCGTTAGGCCTGAACTACCCGACCGTGGTAGTGATCATTGCTGGCATGCTGACAGGAATCAGCGGCGGCGTTGTACGTGACGTGCTGTGCAACCAGGTTCCAATCGTCTTCCGGCGCGAACTATATGCCAGTGTGTCATTGTTTGTGTGTGCGTTATTCCTGATGCTCAAAGCTGCAGGCCTGGGCGAAAACATCACCATGCTTGTTTGCTTTACCGGTGGCGTTACATTTCGTTTGCTGGCAATACGCTTTCACTGGCGTCTTCCCGTATTTTCATACGATAAGCGGTGGGAATAGCAAGAACGCATCACAGCGCATCACAGCGCAGCACAGCACAGCACTATTGGGCACGATACCTTACCAATCGATGAGAGTGAGGCACCGCCGCTTAAACAAAGCCGGACCAATTCGGCCTTGTACGCAGGGGAATGTTTACGGCGTCGGCGACGCCCGCTAGTGTCCTGGTGCATACGTGTCCACGAAGAATTGAATGGACACGTATGCTCTAACACGGGCTGGTCAGATTCAAGATGGGGTTGGTGGAACGCTTACCGTGATGCAGCGTTTGCCAGGAAACACCAGAATTGGGCTGCTGTTTGGATGAGCGTAGTTGCTGCCGCCTGTGAGCGCACAAAGTAAAACGCCCCGCAACGTTGAGTTGCGGGGCGTTTTGGTATAAAAGCCTGACGATGACCTACTTTCACAGACGTTAATCAACTATCATCGGCGCAGAGGTGTTTCACGGTCCTGTT
>JBAYOZ010000066.1:0-8911 GCA_041677965.1 Pusillimonas sp. | reverse complement strand
GGTTGTGCTGAGCCGCAAAAATTTGCAGATCGGGCAACCGGGCCATCGTGCCATCGGGCTTGAGAATTTCGCAGATGACTGCCGCCGGGGTAAGCCCGGCCAACGCAGTAAGGTCGCAACCGGCTTCGGTATGCCCGGCGCGCACGAGCACACCGCCACGCACGGCCTGCACCGGGAAAATATGACCAGGCTGTACGACATCGGACGGTTTGGCATCGCGGGCTACAGCAACCTGGATAGTGCGTGCGCGATCAGCGGCTGAAATTCCGGTTTCAACACCCTCGGCCGCTTCGATTGACATTGTGAAGTTCGTGCCAAAACGCGCCCCGTTACGACTTGCCATAAGGGGCAAATCAAGCTGGCGACAGCGATCTTCGGTAAGGGTAAGGCACACAAGGCCCCGCGCATGTGTGACCATGAAGTTGATGGCATCGGGGGTAACGTAGTCGGCGGCCAGGACAAGGTCGCCCTCATTTTCGCGGTCTTCTTCGTCAACCAGAATGACCATGCGCCCTTCACGCAACTCGGCGATGATTTCAGAGACTGGGGAAATTCCGGCGGGCTCGATAGCGCCGCCAGTGGAGTTCTTTTCGGTCATGGCATGAGGCTCAGTTATTAGTGCTGCCATTTTAGCGCGTACCGCAGCCCGATTCGAGACCTGGGACCGGTTATCCCAAATGTTTATTGACGGTTGTCATACAAACAACAACCCAAAACCGTTATGATCATTGTTGTATATAAATGCCGGGCTTACGCACTGCCATGACTGAACGTGAAATCAAGCTGCACGTCCCTGACTCAGCCAAACCTGAAATCGCCAGACAACTGCGTGCGGCCAAGGCCAAACGCATCACATTGCAGGCGAAATACTTCGATACTCCAAACCGGGAGCTGGCCAATGCTGGCATTGCCCTGCGTATCCGTAAAGAAGGGCGCCGTTGGGTACAAACGGTCAAGGCGCCGGGCACAGATGCCCTGTCTCGTATCGAACTGAACCACCTTCGAAGTGCACCCGAACTAGACCTTGCCCTGTACACCGGCACAGCGCTTGAACCCTTGTTTGCCGCCCTGAAAGGGCCATTATGCCTGCGTTACGAAACGCGGGTAACACGCATGGTTCTGCCCTACGAGGCCGATGGCAACAGCATTGAAATTGCTTACGACCAGGGTGCCTTGTTTGCCGGCGAGCTTGAGCTACCCATCAGCGAAGTTGAGTTCGAATATGTCGCCGGCGACACCGCCCGCATGTTTTCACTGGCTCGCGAATGGGCTGAAAAATTCAGCCTGGTACTCGACCTGCGTTCAAAATCAGAGCGTGGCGATGCCCTTGCAAACCTGGCATTAAGCACAAGCACTGACGCCAACGGGCAAACCGTGGTTACCACAGTGGCCAACCCAAGCCTGGCCTCGTTGTTCAGGGCGCGCCGTGCCCGGCCCGTGGCCATAAAACCCCGGGCCACCACCACTGAAGCCTATCTGGCCTGCCTTAACGAATGCCTGACGCAAATCATTCACAATACCGCGTATGCTGCCGGTGTCGACACGCACAATGCCAACAGCAGCCTGCATATCGAATATACCCATCAGCTGCGCGTGGGCATACGACGCCTGCGTTCGTGCCTGAAATTGTTTGCCGGCACTGTACCGGCTATTAATGCCAACGACATGGCGGTTTTGCGCAACGCGTTCAATATGCTTGGCATGGCACGCGACGGCGATGTCGTTGCCCTGGTCGTGCACCCCCGGCTAAAACTGGCCGGCCTGCCCGACATCCGCATGCCCCGACACGCCGCCAAAGGCCCCAAAGCCAGCGTAGTGGCCGCCAACCCCGAACTGCAAGCCACCCTGGTCAACCTTATGGCCTACATGGTTCAACTGGGCGACCAGGTTCATCACATTGATGGCACCGTGCAAGCCCAGCCAGAAGCGGCCAAACCGGTACTTGTCAGGAAGCTGGCCGACTGGCTCAAACGCATTGGCAAAAAAGGCAGCAAGTTCAGCGAACTGCACATTGAAGCCCAGCACGACTTGCGTAAAGACGTCAAGGCGCTGCGTTACTGCCTGGACTTTTCTGAAACCTTGCTTGTAAAAAGCAATATTGCCGGCATTCGAAAGGTGCTCGAGCTGGTGCAGGAAGACCTCGGTGAACTAAACGACTACTACACCGCCGAGCTGTTTTACGAGCCACTAACCGCCAAGCAACCACAAGCCTGGTTTGCCATTGGCTGGCTACGCGCCGAGCAAGCACGCAAACGCCTGACATCACAAGCCTTGTTCAGGCAACTGGCCAAGGCCGGGGCATTGAAAACGCGCTGACACACGGGCAGGTTTTACCTTGCCCCACATAGTGAGCCCCGGACCAACCCGGGGCATACTGGCTGACTGTCTGCAGAAACAACGTCAGCCCAGCAACGCTGAGGCAAATTCTGAGGCTACGAACGGCTGAAGGTCTTCCAGGCCTTCACCCACCCCGATCCAGTACACCGGCACCGGACGCACGCCCTGACTGCCTGCAGCAACCGCTGCCAGCGTACCCCCCTTTGCCGTACCGTCAAGCTTGGTAACCACCAGCCCGGTCAGGTTAATGGCGGCATCAAAAGCACGAATCTGGGCAATGACGTTTTGCCCTGTATTGCCATCAACCACCAGCAAAACCTCGTGGGGCGCGCTGCTTTCAGCCTTGCCAATGACGCGGCGAATTTTCTTGAGCTCTTCCATTAAATGCAACTGGGTTGGCAAACGACCCGCCGTATCCACCATGACGACATCGGAACCGCGCGCACGGCCTGCATTGACCGCATCAAACGCAACGGCGGCCGGATCACCCCCATCTTGCGCAATAACATTGACGTTATTTCGCGCGCCCCATGCCACCAATTGTTCGCGCGCCGCTGCACGGAAGGTATCACCGGCAGCCAGTAAAACGCTTTTCCCCTGACGCTGGAACGTGTTGGCCAGCTTGCCAATGGAGGTCGTCTTGCCAGCCCCGTTGACACCGGCAATCATGACAACCAGGGGCTTGGCAGCGTCTGCCGGAAACGACTTTTCAAGCGGCTTCAGATGAGCCGTGAGAATATCGCGCAGTGCCGCCTTGACCTGATCAGCTTCTGTCAGGCGCTCTTTACGAACACGCCCTCGCAGCTCGGTCAACAACGCGTTGGTGGCCTCGACACCGGCATCAGCCATAATAAGGGCGGTTTCAAGTTCTTCGTAAAGATTTTCATCAACCTTGACACCGACAAACAGATTACCCAGTGACTGCCCTGTCTTTGACAGCCCTTGCTTGAGGCGTGCCATCCAGGAAATTTTACGCGGCGCTTCAGGCTCAGGTGGTGCGGCAGGCGGTTGTAGCGGCTCAACTTGGGCTAAAGCGCCGGCATCTGGAGCAGGAACAGGGGCCGATGAAGGGGTTGCGTCGGTTGATGCTGACGAAGACGGTACATCAGGCAGAGCCACCGAAACATTGCCTGGCACTGCGGCAGGCGGCGAGACCGGCACAATTTCTGGTGACGGCGTTTCAGACACCGACGGCATGGGCTGCGGCGTTTCAAGGGGCAGCGGATCGGGCCGGGCCGCAGGCGCAATGGCCTCTACCGCATCATGCTCTGGCGACGCAGTTTCAACCCCACTTGCCGCTTCCGGCACGCTTGCGGGGGTATCTTCTGCTGCAGGAACATTTTCCGGTGTGGTTACCGGTTTTTTTCTTTTAAAAAAACTGAACATACGCTTTACACTAACCTATTCAAGGGCAATTGCCGGACCCTGTACGGGCCTGCGGCAGCATTTCGACAGCACAGCATGAAAAAACACAATGTCCGTATTGTAGGCGGTGATTACCGGCGGACTCCAATTCCGGTCATCGATGCCCCGGGGCTTCGCCCCACGCCCGACCGCGTCCGTGAAACACTGTACAACTGGCTGACCCATTTCTGGGGCGCCGACTATCACGACAAAACCGTACTAGACCTGTTTGCCGGTACCGGAGCCCTGGGTTTCGAAGCGGCTTCACGCGGTGCGGCCCATGTACAAATGGTTGAATCCAACCCGCAGGCGGTATCTGCCCTGCGGGCACTTCGCAGCAAGCTCAAGGCAGACAACGTTCGAATATTCCCGGGCGATGCACTGCACGTCCTGGCGCGCACGGCCAACCCGTTTGACCTCGTTTTGCTTGACCCTCCGTTCAACCAGGGCTGGCTGGAAAAGGTATGGCCAATGCTGCCCGACGTTCTGGCACCACACGGGCTGGTGTATGTCGAATCAGAGGCCTTGCTGACACCACCTGCGATGTTTGAAACTGTGCGTGAAGGGCGAGCCGGTAGCGTGCATTACTGTCTTCTAAAAATTGCTGCACCGCAAGATAATAGTGCGCCGAGTAAGGTACACTAATCATCAGGCGGATAGCAAAACGGCCGATGCCCCTTTACCGAGCTTTGTTGATAACAACCCTTCTGAATCTCCCGGAACAACCATGATTACTGCTGTTTACCCCGGCACCTTTGATCCACTGACCCGCGGTCACGAAGATCTGGTGCGGCGTGCTGCGAGTCTGTTTGACCACCTTGTTGTTGGTGTTGCGCACAGTCAGGCGAAAAAGCCGTTTTTCAGCATCGAAGAGCGCCTCGAGATTGCCCAGGAAGTGCTGGGCCACTACCCCAACGTTGAAGTCAAAAGCTTTGCCGGGCTGCTGAAAGACTTCGTCCGTGACCAGAACGCCCGCGTTATTGTCCGTGGCCTGCGTGCCGTGTCCGACTTCGAATACGAATTCCAGATGGCCGGCATGAACCGCCACCTGCTACCAGAAGTTGAAACCCTGTTCATGACACCATCAGACCAGTATCAGTTCATTTCCGGCACCATTGTGCGCGAAATTGCAATTCTGGGCGGCGACGTCAGCAAGTTTGTCTTTCCCTCGGTAGAACGCTGGCTTCACACCAAGGCAACAGCCCGTCGTGAAGCCCTGAAAAACGAAGCACAGTAAAACCCCCGGGGTAATACTTATGGCGCTGCGTATCACCGATGAATGCATCAATTGCGATGTATGCGAGCCCCAATGCCCAAACCAGGCTATTTACATGGGTGAGCACATTTACGAAATTGATCCGTCAAAATGCACCGAGTGCATGGGCCATTTCGATGAGCCGCAATGTATTGTGGTTTGCCCGGTCGAATGCATTGAAGTGCATCCCGGGCATAAAGAAACGCCCGAACAATTAATGGCGCGTTACCACCAGCTGACAGGAACCGGAAAGTCGGGGTGAACCTTCGCCAGGCGTGCCTTTACCCCCAGACAATTGCTGGCCCAGGCCGCCGCCAGATCACCTTCATCAATGACCCTGACAACATGCTGGCCAAGCCGTGCCTCGCGCACAACACTGTCATCGTCTTCAATGACATCAAGCGGGATATCAAGCCGCAGCATGCCTTCAGCACGAATGACCAGATAGCCGAAACTGAGCGCAACCTTTATTCTGGCCAGCGCCGGGTAGTTGTCGCGTTTCATGATGTTGCCATGCGCGTCAATAACCACCCAACGCTGGTGATAGACAACAGCGTCGACATCATTTAATACCTGGCAGCCTGCAACAGGCTGGCAATCATTTATAGCGGTCATCGCCCCAGCAACCCCTTTAACGTATTACCCAGGTCTTTGACCGGATCGGCCGCCGGCTCGTCCCGGGAAGCACCTGACGGTGCAATCTTTTGCTGGATGATGTCTTTGAGCCCTTGTTCAAGCACTTGCCTGGCCGCACCACCCGCCATGGATTTGACATCAACCCCGTAGCTCATGTCGTTAAACGGACCCTGAACCCGGACGGGAATCGTAATACCCCGCAGACGTGACAAATCGGGACCACCTTGCCCGCGTGTCGTGTTGACAACCCGGACATTGGCAACAACATCGAGCGATTTACGGGCCAGATCAATCGTGGCAGGTGCCCCCTGAGACACCCGCAATAACGGAGCCTCAATGGCCAGCCTGGTGATCGTACCTGCCCCGCTGGCAAAATTCAGGTTGGCATCAAGCGACGTAAACTGTGTTTCACGGGACAAATCATATTTGGCGGAAATATCAGGCACCTTACCGCTGGTTACCTTGCTTAGCGCCTCGGAGATTTCCACAAGCGTTTGCAGCAGGTTGAAACCTTTTACCGAACCATCACGAAGGGCAATTTGCACGGTTCCACCCAGCGCCGGTAGCAACCCCTCTGTGGTCTGCGCCTGGGTTTTCAGATTCAGACGCAACACACCTGTGCCGGTAAGGCGGTCGTGGCCTGTGGTTGCAGCAACCAGCGGACCAACCGATACCCCTGCCAGATTCAGCTGCAGACCCAAGGCATTTTTTGATGTTGCCGTTGCCTTGCCGGTTAATGCCCCCTGGTAAAGTTTGGCTGATAACTGCGAAATATCAAGCCGCCCTTTTCCGGCTTTTGCATCGACCACAAGGTCTGTCGCCTCAAGGCCCCTGCCCGCAACACGCCCCACACGCGCTGTAGCGACCAGGTTAATGGAATCGAGCACCGTCAGGTCAAGCGCATTGGACGTGCCACCAGCAGGGGCTTGGGCAACGGCGGCCGGATCATTGCCGGAATCGTCCACCGATTCATCATTTTTCTTGTCTGCAGAGGGCGCTTCCGGTGTAGTTGTAACCGGAAACAGTTTATCAAGATCAAGCTCGTCGGCCCGCAGATTCAAGCGAATGGCCGGTTTTTCGAAACCTGACACACGCGTTGAAAAACTGAGCGGATTTCCGTTAAGAACAGCATTCAGGTCACTGCCAACCGACTGCTTTTCAAGGTTGACCAGCACGCTGCCAATCAGCGGGAATTCGAACCCTGCGGGCCCCAGCGTTTCGGCATCAATTTTGACATCACCTTTAATGGCCGTCAGGCCCAGCTCGGTGGTGTCGGCATTCCAGCGCACTGGAGACACCATGTTGATACGTGTCAGGCGATCTGTTTGCTTGTATGTGCCATCGACCTTGATCTCTTTGAGTGTAAGCTGGCGCACATTACCGCCAAGCCCTGCCATTTCGACCGCCAGCCCCAGAACGGAATCACCCGTCATTTTGACGGTACCTGATACCGAATCGCCACGCGCCTGCTCAGGCGACACAAACAATTCAGGCGCATCAAAGGCAACATCAAAACTTTCGGCAGGCGTTTTGCCGGTTACCCGTAACGCCAGTTTTTGCACTTCAAGCTGGGCACGACTTGGATCAACCTTGAGCTGGGGCGCAGCCAGTGTGACAGAAAGGTCATTGACAGGCGTCTGGCCACCAAGACTGCCTTGCACGCCAAGCGACAACGCCCTGGCATCAAAAAGACGATCAACCGCGCTATAGGCAACATTACCCTGCAATGTTATGGACTGCGCCTTCAGGTCGGCCAACGTACCTGAAATCTGCACATTGAGCTTTTGTGCGGCATAGCGATTTTGAGCACGATCAAGACGCAGCAGCGCCTGCCCCTGGAAGCGGGCGTCAGCAATCGGGCTTTCGGCCTGCAACACCCCTTTTAGCGTGACGTCAAAGGGCTGATCGAATGTCATGCGGCCCGTATTAAGCTGAACGTCTGCAATGCGCCCGGCATAACCCTTCTGGTCATCAACAAAATGGATCTGGCCATCTTTGAGTTCGAGGCCGGCAATGTCGATGTTCATTTGCGCTGCACCAGGCGTTAAAAAATTATTGTCAGGCTCGATAACCGTGCTGGCCGGTGTCGTTACTGCCCTGGCGGCAGCCGCCCCCGAGCCTGCAGCAATAACATTTTCAACAGGCCGTTCGAGAAGATCCTGAAAATTCAGCAAGCCCTCTTTTGAGCGTGACACCCAGGCACGAAAACCGGTAACGCTGATGTGGTCGACCACCAGATTGTCAGATAGCAGCGGCCAGATGGCAACAGCAACCCGGGCTTGCTCGATAGAGGCAAATACCGACGCGCTGTCACGATCGGACAACGAGACATCTTTAACCGTTAACCCGATACGCGGGAACAACGACAGGGAAATATCACCATTGATCAGCAAGGTACGCTGGTAACGTTCGGCGACCAGTTCCTGCACCTTGTTTTTGTACGCATTGGGATCGAAGGTAAGCAAGAAAATAGCCAACCCCAGCAACGCCACGATAAACAACGTGACGGCGCCAATAACAATACGTTTAAACCAGACTTTCATGTACGGCCTCGAAAACCGGGGTATCCCCCAAGCTTGATATGCAACAGATATACCGTGAATGCTAACCCAAGAAGCAGGCCAATTCATCATGCCTGCGGGTTATGACTATATTTCAGCCACGGATCAGCGCCTTGCACACACATAATGTTTTGCTATGCTTTGACTGGTCAAGACAAGCATAACCATCCACCCATAGCCCAGAGAGACACTTTATGAAACTTGAGACGCTTGCCATACATGCCGGCTTCCAGCCAGACCCCACCACCAAATCTGTTGCGGTGCCCATTTATCAGACCACGTCTTACGCTTTTGACAACACCCAGCACGGCGCAGACCTTTTCGACCTTAAAGTGCCCGGCAATATTTACACCCGCATCATGAACCCGACCAACGATGTGCTTGAGAAGCGCGTGGCTGCCATGGAAGGCGGGATTGCAGGGCTGGCGGTGGCATCGGGCATGGCAGCAATAACCTACGCCATCCAGACCATTGCACAGGCCGGCGACAACATTGTTTCGGTCAGCAAACTATACGGCGGAACCTACAACTTGTTCGCGCACACGTTCCCGCGCCAGGGTATTACTGTAAAGTTCGCCCCGCACAATGACATTGCTGCCCTTGAAGCCCTGATTGATGACAAGACGCGTGCCGTATTTTGCGAGACCATCGGCAACCCGGCCGGCAACATCATTGACCTGCAGCCGCTGGCCGATGCGGCACATCGTCATGGTGTTCC
>JBAYOZ010000065.1:0-9101 GCA_041677965.1 Pusillimonas sp. | reverse complement strand
GGTGCGCATTGCTCCATCAGCAATTTGCCGACCGGCGTTGATCCTGTGAACGACAGTTTGCGCACAACGGGGTTGCTGCAGAGTTCGGCGCCGATGGCTTTGGCATCGCCCGTGACGATGTTGAACACGCCGGCCGGAATGCCGGCCCGATGCGCCAGCTCGGCCAGGGCCAGTGCCGACAGCGGCGTCAGCTCGGCCGGCTTGAGCACAATGGTGCAGCCCGCTGCCAGCGCGGGGGCCACCTTGCGGGTGATCATGGCCGACGGGAAATTCCAGGGGGTAATCGCCGCACACACACCAATCGCTTGCTTGATCACCACATACCGGGTGTTCGAGGCGGGTGACGGGATCACTTCGCCATAGGCGCGTTTACCTTCTTCGGCAAACCATTCAATGAATGCTGCTGCGTAGGTGATTTCGCCCAGGGCCTCGGCCAGCGGCTTGCCCTGTTCCAGCGTCATGATGCGCGCCAGGTCGGCCTTGTGTTCCAGCATCAGGGCGTGCCAGCGTTGCAGGTAGCGGCCCCGTTCTGCCGCAGTCAGGCTGCGCCATGCGGGCAGTGCGGTATTGGCGTCATTGATGGCCTGCGCTGTTTCTGCGCCGCCCGCATCGGGAATCTGTGCCAGCACCTCTCCGGTTGCCGGGTTCACCACGTTCAGCGTATTGCCGCTGTCGGCGTCACGCCAATGCCCGTTGATGTAGCAACGTGTTTGCAGCAGCGAGGGGTCGTTCAGGCTTAGCGGGTTGTGGTTTGACATGGCGGGTTCCGGTAGTGACCGGGCCCGGATGCCGGGAAGGCAACGGCCCAGCCAGGTGTTGGGTCAGGTGGGCGATCGCTCGACGACATTGCCGTTGTCATCGATCTGTACGGGGTCAAAGTGGGTCATTACATCCAGCACGGCTTCGTGTTCCATGACGCGCCGACGCGCCTCGACGGCAATGTCATGGCCCTCGGCAATGGTAAGGCGGGCATCCATTTCAAGGTCAACCTCGACCCAGATCATGTCGCCCATCTTGCGTGTTTTCAGGTCGTGCAAGCCGTAAACCCCCGGCGTTGCCAGCAGGTGATCACGGATACGTTGCTCGGTTTCGTCATCAACAGAGCGATCCATTAAATCGTTGAACGCGTTGTAGAAGAATTGCCACCCCATGCGGCCAACCATCAGGCCAACAATAAGCGCCGCCAACGGATCGGCAATGGGCAAGCCCAGCAGGTTGGCGCCGATGCCGACCAGCACTACCAGTGACGATGCCGCATCGGAGCGCGCATGCCAGGCATTGGCGATCAGCATGCTGGAACGCACCCGTTCACCGACCCGTAACAGATAACGGAAAAGGAATTCTTTGCAGGCCAGGGTCAGCACGGCGGCAAGCAGGGCTGCGTAGTGGACTTGCCCGATGGCTTCGGGTGTTTGCAGCTTGTTGAAAGCAGACCACAGCATGCCTGCGCCAACCGCCAGCAACAGTACACCCAGGACCATGGACGCCGCCGTTTCAAAACGAAGGTGGCCGTATTGGTGGTCGGCATCCGGTGCTTTTTGGCTGTGCTTGTTGGCGACCAGGACGACAAAGTCGGACAGCAGATCCGAAAACGAATGGATGGCATCAGCCACGAGGGCTTGCGAGTGCGCGAAGATACCAATGACTGCCTGGGCAACTGTCAGAATAATGTTGACGAAGACGCTGACCCAGGTGCTGAAGCGCCCCTGGGCATAGCGGTCATCGGAGTCGTGCGCACTATGCGTGTGCCGGTGGGTATGGTCGTGCTTGTGCATTAGCTGATACGCATGCCAGGAGTTGCGCCGGGCCAGGGCTCAAGAACATAAATACCTGGGGTGGTGGCTTCATCGGCGTGGCTGGCAGCCAGCACCATACCTTCAGAGACGCCAAAGCGCATTTTGCGGGGTGCCAGGTTGGCCACGACCACGGTCAGTTTTCCAGTCAGGTCGGCTGGCGTGTACGACGACTTGATCCCCGAAAAAATCTGTCGCAAGTGGCCTTCGCCCACATCAAGCATCAGGCGCAGCAGCTTGTCAGAGCCGTCAACTTCAGTACATTCCACAATTTTTGCGACACGCAGGTCGATTTTGGCGAAGTCTTTGAAGTCGATGGTTTCTGCGATTTCTGCACCGCCGGGTTTGGGGGCCTCGATGACCGGTGGCTCAAACAGGTCATCCAGCATTTTCGGGTCAACGCGCTGCATCAGGTGCTTGAAAGCATTGATGTGGGTGGGCAGCCGGGTGGCATCGGCCCAGGTGTAGGACGTTGCGTCGGCGAAGAGGTCTTGCGCAACGTGTTCGGCCAATACAGGCAGAATCGGGGTGAGCATGACGGATAGGGCCTTGAAGCCTGCCAGCGCGCGTGAGCAAATGTCTTGCAGCTGTGCTTTCTGTTCGGCGCCAGCATCGGCAAACCCTTTGGCCATGACCCAGGGCTGGGCGGCGTCGAAAGCCTGGTTGATGCGGTCGGCGTAGGCCATGGCCGTACGTACGGCGCGCCCGTATTCGCGGGCTTCAAGGTCGGCCTGAACCGAGTTTGTGACGTCGGCAATGTCGGCGATCAGTGCTGCGGTGTCGCCGGCATAGCCAAGCTGGCCGTCAAAGTATTTGTTGATGAAGTTGGCAGCGCGGCTGGCGATGTTGACGTACTTGCCGACCAGGTCACTGTTGACGCGGGCAACAAAGTCGTCGGGGTTGAAGTCAAGGTCTTCGACGCGTGCGTTCAGCTTGGCGGCAATGTAGTAGCGCATCCATTCGGCGTTCATGCCCAGTTCAAGGTAGCGCAGTGGTGAAATGCCCGTACCACGGCTTTTGGACATTTTTTCGCCGCTGACGGTAATAAACCCGTGGACATGCAACTGGTCGGGCACTTTGCGACCCGAAAACTTCAGTGTTGCCGGCCAGAACAGTGCGTGGAAATAGACAATGTCTTTGCCGATGAAATGAACTTGTTCAGTGAGGCTGTCGGGGGCAACCAGCGCATCGTAGTCAAGACCGGTTTTCTTGCAATAGGCTTTCAGTGATGCCAGATAGCCAATGGGGGCGTCCAGCCATACATAGAAATACTTGCCCGGCGCATCAGGGATTTCAATGCCAAAGTACGGTGCATCGCGGGAAATGTCCCAGTCGGCCAGGTTGGCTTCGCTGTCGGCCTCGCCGGTACCCAGCCATTCGCGTGTTTTGGCCAGGATCTCGCTTTGCAGGCGTTTTTGGCCGCGGGCATTGGTACCGGTTGTCCATTCTTGCAGAAACTGCACGCAACGCGGGTCGGACAGGTTGAAAAAGTAATGCTCTGACGTTTTAAGAACCGGTGTGGCCTTGGTCAGGGTTGAGTACGGTTTGATAAGGTCGGTGGGGGCATATACCGCACCACAGGCTTCGCAAGAGTCGCCGTACTGGTCTTGCGCATGACATTTGGGGCATTCGCCCTTGATGTAGCGGTCGGGCAGGAACATGCCCTTGACGGGGTCAAAGAATTGTTCGATTTGACGGGTGCTGATCAGGCCCTGAGCCTTGAGGGCCTTGTAAATACTTTGCGACAGTTCGATGTTTTCGGGCGTGTCGGTCGAGTGCCAGTGGTCGAACCGGATATGAAAACCGTTCAGGTACTGGGGGCGTTCGTCGGCGTAGCGTTTGACCAGCGCCTGGGGCGTGATGTTTTCGGCTTCGGCCTTGAGCATGATGGGCGCACCATGCGCGTCGTCGGCACCGACAAAATGTACGGTATGACCCGCCATTCGCATGGTTCTGACCCAAATGTCGGCCTGGATGTATTCCATGATGTGGCCGATGTGGAAGGAACCGTTAGCGTAGGGTAGGGCAGTAGTAACAAATAGAGTGCGAGACATGAGGGCGCCGATTCATTAGTGTGAAGGAACACCCGCTATTGTAATGAATCGCTTGCCCTTGGGGGCGAACTGGCGCGCCGCGATGCGGCAGCGCACAAAAACGCAAGTTAGCGGATTTCGCGCATTTCGACGTCAACCACGTCTTGTTTGGGGTAGCGCGATGCCGACGGCTGTGCCGTAGTGCGATAGCGGCTGGCGCTGGCCGCGGCCGCACGCTGTCGGGCTTCCCAGTAAGCACGTGCGCCAAAGGGGCGCCCCTTGATTTTGGCCACGATGAACAGAATGCCGATGGCGATTGCCGTAGACACCATAAAAATGAATGCCATGGCCATGCCAAAGATTGCCAGAACAAAAAACAGCAAGCCGCGCAAGATTTGATTAAATGTATTCATATAGGTAAGTATGACATTTTTACTGAAAAATGTTCCATTAAGGCCCGCTGCGGTTGGGGCTTGCCATGCAATCCGCTATGCTTTCACTTTGGCCTGAATGGCCGCAAAAACACTGTACGAAGGCACGAGCATGAGCACCAACCAAGACCAGATACTGAACCTGCTGTCTGACGTCATTGACCCGAACACACAAAAAAAACTGGGTCCAATCGTTAAAAAAAGTGAAATCAGCACAGAAGGGCACGTCGTCAATCTCACTTTAGCGCTGGGGTACCCGGTTTTCAATGGCGAATCGGCCCTTCGGCAATCCATTGAAACGACTTTGACGGGGGCCGGCTTTGTTTTGGGGCACTTTGGTTGCCGGCTGTCGGTGCAAACCCATGCCGTACAGCGCGGCCTGAAGCCGCTGACCAACGTACGCAACATCATTGCGGTGGCTTCGGGCAAGGGCGGGGTGGGTAAAAGCACCACGTCGGTCAACCTGGCGCTTGCCTTGCATGCCCAGGGGGCGCGCGTTGGTTTGCTTGATGCCGACATTTATGGCCCCAGCGTACCCATCATGCTGGGTCTGTCCGGCAAGCCCGAAAGCCGTGACAATAAAACCATGGAACCCCTGGTCGGTCATGGTATTGAGGCCAATTCCATTGGTTTCCTGATTGACCCCGATTCACCTGCCATCTGGCGCGGGCCCATGGTCAGCCAGGCGCTTGAGCAATTGTTGCGCCAGACCAACTGGGGCGATCTTGACTACCTCATCGTAGACATGCCGCCGGGTACCGGCGATATCGCGCTGACGCTGTCGCAAAAAGTCCCCCTTACGGCCGCTGTCATTGTGACCACGCCACAAGATCTTGCGCTGGCTGATGCCCGCAAGGGGTTGCAGATGTTCCGCAAGGTTGATGTCCCGGTGCTTGGGGTGGTTGAAAACATGTCGATGCATGTGTGCTCGAACTGCGGTCATGCCGAACCCGTTTTTGGTGAGCATGGTGGCCGTGATCTCGCCGCTGAGTTTGATTTGCCGTGGTTGGGGTCTCTGCCGCTGGCCCTCAGTATTCGTGCCCAGACCGACGCAGGTACCCCCACGGTGGTGTCCGATCCTGACTGCCCGGCAGCGCTTGAGTACCAGCGTATTGCCCATCAGGTTGCCTGTCTGGTTGCGACGCTGCCCAAAGACATGGCGGGCAAGATGCCCCCTGTGGTTGTCAACTGAGCCGTTTGATGCGGTTTTCCAGGTTGCGATGCGCACGATTCTGGCTGGCGGTTGCTGCGGCGGGGCTGGGCCTTGCGGTGCAGCCCGTGCAGGCTGCCCGACCCGAAGTGGTTATTGATCCGGGCGGCGTGCCACCTGCGGCCTTGCAGGCCATTATCGGAGCCGTTGACTCCATTACCCGGCTTGCAGAAGACCAGGATGGCGGGGAGGTGTCGCGCTTGCGCCGCCGCGCCCGCGATGCCACGCTGTCAGCACTGGCTACGGAAGGTTATTTTTCTGCCTATGTTGATCTGACGGTCGGGCAGGATCATCTGGGTGAAACCTGGGATATTTCCATTGAGCCGGGCGAACGTACGGTAGTTGAACAGGTCGACATCCGTTTTGCCGGGAAAATCACCGACCCCGGGTTCGCTGATCGCGTCAGCGCGCTGAAAGACGAGTGGCCGCTGGACAAGGGTATGCCATTCATCAATGAAACCTGGAGCAGCGCGAAGTCAGGCCTCATGTCCAATGTCAGTCGAAAAGATTTTTACCTGGCCAGAATGCGCAGTTCCCGGGCGACGGTGATGGCTGACGAGGCGACTGCCAGGCTGGAAATTGATGTGGACAGCGGTCCGCGTGTGCGCATGGGCAAGTTAACGCTGATCGGCCTGAAACGCGTGCCTGAGAAGCTCATTGATCGCTATGTGAAATACTCGCCCGGAGAGCCGTACGACCAGGACAGGCTCGACGACTGGCAGCAGGCCTTGCAAGCTACCGCGTTTTTCCGGGGGGCCTTTGTCATGATGGACAGCAGCACCGAGGCCAGGGTCACGCGCCCCGACGGTGACCTTGAAATGCCGGTCGTTGTGCGTGTCACCGAAGCTGCATCCAGGGTGTACACGGCATCGCTGGGTGTTGACAGTGACAATGGCGCGCGTGTCGAGGGGTTGTACCGCCAGAATGTGGTGTTCGGCCAGCCTGTCTGGATCGAAACCGGTGCCGGTATCGACAAAAACCGGCAGCGTTTTTTCTATGATGTGCACCTGCCGCCCGATGACGGCGGTTACACCAACAGCGTCGGGGTGCTGGCCAGCCATTCCGACATCGAGGGCGTTGACACCACACGTTACGCGGCAGGCTGGTTGCGCAAGCAGACGCGCCAGGGTGCCGGCAGCAGCCGGGTCGAATATGAAACCCAATGGAGCCTGACAGCGGCACATGACGACACAAAAATTGATGGTGCCCAAAACTACAAGGTTCCTACCCTGGTGGCAGGTTGGCAGTGGCTGCGGCGCGATGTCAACGACAAATACGACCCGCGTGAAGGTAACCTTATCGACCTTGGTCTTGGCGCGGGGGTTACGCTTGATCGCGGGCAACCATTTTATAAAAGCAGTATCCGCGCCCAGCAGTGGTGGCCGATTGGCAAGCGTGATGTCCTTACGGTGCGTGCCGAGGTTGGCAAGGTCTGGTCGCAAACCGAGCGCCTGCCGGAAGACTTCGGCTTTCGAACCGGGGGGTCACGCAGTATCCGTGGCTACAAATACAACAGCATCGGTTTGTCTCGCGGCGATGCTATTGTCGGTGCTCCGGCCATGGCCTGGGCCAGTATCGAGTACATGCATTTTTTTACCGAGCAACTGGGCATGACCGTGTTTCTTGATGCGGGCGATGCCGCCACGTCGTTTGGTGACATGAAAATGCATCTCGGGTACGGTGCCGGCGCAGTCTTGCGTACACCGGCAGGCCCGTTTTCGGTCGAACTGGCCTACGGTCAGCGTGACAGGAAGCTGAGGCTTCACTTTTCGTTAGGTGTGGCATTTTGAACGCGTTACTGCGACGTATTGGTCGTCTGGCCTTATGGGTTGGCCCTGCATGTGTGCTGCTGCTTGCCGTGGTTGCAGGGTTTGTCTATTGGGTGGCGGCTTCGCAGCCGGGCACGCGCTGGGCGGTTGAAACCGGGGTGCGTCTTGCCGGTGGTAGTGTGCAGTCGGTGCAAGGCACTGTTCTTGATGGGCTGAAGGTGGGGGCTTTGCAGGTCAGGACGCCCGCCGTCAACGTCGACCTTGATGGTCTTGACGTGCAAATTGATTGGCCTGCGTTGCGCGACAGGCGTCTGCATGCCCGAAATATTTCCGCGGCGCGGCTTTCCCTTGATGTGCTGGAAACCGGGCCCGCAGTCACTGACGACGCACCCTTCCAATGGCCGGCATTGCCCGTCACGCTTTCCCTTGACCGGGTTGCATTGGGTGAACTGAATGTTTCCCTGAACAACGAACCCTTGCTGGTCAAGGTCAATCACCTTGATGTGTCGCTGGCCCTGATGCAAAACGAGGCACAATTGGTGTTTCGTCGTATTGCGGTAGGGCAGGACGACATCGAGGCTGACGTTGCCGGCGAGTTCCGGCTAATGGCGTTGGCAGACCCCTGGCCTTTTTCGCTGGTTATCGAAACAACAGCCAAAAGTGCAACGCCCGATTCTTTGCTGTGTGCCCGTCATTTCCTGCCAGACTTGCCAGCACCCGGGGCATCGGTCGGGGGCGTTGTCAGTACTGCCGATAGCGGGCTTGCCGAGCTTGATGCCCTGAGCACCTTCTGTGCGGTTGACCTTAAGGTCCAGGCACAGGGCTCGCTTGATGAGGCTGGTGTGATGTTGAGCGGCAGTGGCCAGGGGCTAAGTCTCGATGCCAAAGCGGCCCTGGCACCCCGAGCGGCTTTCCCTTTGCGCAAGGCAGATGTGTCCCTTGCCCTGGCCGATGGGTCATCGCTGGATGCCACGCTTGATTGGGCGACTCAGGAACGCCGGGTCGATACGCTGCCGCCGGCACCGGACGTTACCGTAATTCAGGCGCCGGCAGCGCCGCTGCGCCATACGCTTGACCAGGTTGAGGGCCGTGTGTCGATCAAGCGTCTTAACCCCGCCTGGCTGGCGGGTAGCGGTTTGCCAGAGGCACTGGTCAGCGCCTCGACTACGTTTTCGGCCACATTACACGATCAGACCCGGCTTCAAGAGGCCCGGCTCGGGGTCAAGGTCGAGAACGGCTCGCGCTGGAATGGTCAACCGCTGGCGGCCTCCATAAATCTTGCCCTGAGGTCTGCCACTCCGGTGGTGGCGCAAGATCCGGGTTACCGGGTTGATGAGTTGCGCGCCGATGTCCGGCTTGGAGACAACCTTCTGACGGCAGATGGCCGTCTGGGTTGGGACAACACCCGGCTGCAGTTGCTGGTCAAGGCAGCCCGACTGGCCGATTTCTGGCCAGGCATCGAGGGGGCGGCCGACCTCGATGCCCGGCTTCAGGGGGCCATGGCGGCGCACAGTCTTGAGCTGCAGGCCAGCTACGATATGGGGTCAACGGGCGGCGCCACGCTCGGTGATGCGCCGGTTGTGTTGCGTACCCGGCTGGAAGGTGGTTACAGCGTTGCACCTGATGGGCCACAAAAAGCGGCATGGACGGGGCGTATTGCCGGGCTTGATGCCTCTCATGCCGATGTTACCCTGAGTGCGCGTCAGCCTGTGCCGCTGCAGGTTCAACCCGGTGCCCTTGCTCCCGATTATGTGCTGGATGTCGGCTCAACCCGGCTTGAGATCCTGTTGCCGTCTCGGGCCGGGGTCTTGCTTGATCATGGCCGTACCCGGTTTTCGCCCGGCCGCTGGAGCTCCCTGGGTGAT
>JBAYOZ010000064.1:0-9297 GCA_041677965.1 Pusillimonas sp. | reverse complement strand
GGTTGATCAGCTTTTGGGTAGTGGCTGATTTTTGCAGGTGCTGGCTGAACCAGCCCGAGAAAACTGCAATGCAGGCAAATACCGCAAAGGCCGCCAGCATGAACAGGGCGCCCAGACTAAAGGTTTGCAACGCCACTGACCCACGTGCCGGTGAGGTGAATTGCGGTAAAAAGGCCAGAAAGAACAGTGACACCTTGGGGTTGGTCAGGTTCATGAAGATACCGCGCCGGAACAAGGCCCCGTAGGTCAGCCGGGGCGGGCGGACGCCTGCATCGGTGCTGACCGGGGCACGCCATGCCCCCCAGGCCAGGTACAGCAAATAGGCGGCACCGGCCAGTTTCAAGGCGGTAAACGCGGCTTCAGACGCCGCAAACACGGCGGCCAGGCCAACGGCAACGGCAACCGTGTGGCCGATCAGCCCCGTGCACAGGCCCAGCACCACCATCATTCCCGACGCCCGCCCCCACAGGGCCGACTGCATCAGCACAAACAGGTTGTCAGGCCCGGGGCTCAGGGCCAGCAGAACGGCGATTCCGAAGAATGACAAGGCAAGGTCGAAAGTCAACATGGCGTACCTGTGGTTTAGCGTCTGAAAGTTGGTCAGTGTAAAGTAGCGCTGAACTGACGGAAACTGAATTCATGAGCGCTTCAAACAACCACCACCTCGATACCCTTTTGATGCATGCCGGTATGGCGCCGTTCGACCCCGAAACCGGGGCGGCGCCCGTGGCCCTGCCCTCTGTTCGCACCAGTACGGTTCGCTTCAGGAACCTTGACGCCCTGTCCAGGGCCCGTGCCACCCAACTGGCCGGAGACCGGGGCGTGACCTATGGTCGAATTGGCATGCAAACCCACGAGGCGCTTGAGTCTGTGGTGTGTGCGCTCGAGAGCGCGCAGCGCTGTTTTCTGGCACCGTCCGGCCTGTCGGCCATGACCTTGTCGGTCATGGCGCTATTGGGTGCGGGCGAGCACATGCTGGTGTCCGACAGCGTGTATGGCCCCATGCGCTATCTGGATAAAACGGTGCTGCGACGCATGAACGTCAGCGTGTCGTATGCGCGGGCCACGGTGGCTGATCTTGAGCCGCTGGTGCGCCCGGAAACACGGGTGCTGTACATCGAGTCCCCCGGTTCCCTGCTGTTTGAAATGCTGGACATCCCGGCCCTGGCCGAATTTGCCCGTGCCCGGGGGTTGTTACTGGTAGTCGACAATACCTGGGGGTCGGGCTACCTGTACCGCCCGCTGGAACTGGGGGCCCATGTGTCGATCATTGCCGGCACCAAATACATCGGTGGTCACTCTGACCTGATGCTGGGGGCGGTGACCGCGAACGAACCGGCCGTGATCGAGGCCTTGAATACCACGCATTATGCGATGGGCTATTCGGTCAGTGCCGACGACGCGTGGCTGGCGTTGCGTGGTGTACGAACCCTGCCCATTCGCGTGCGTCAGCATGCCCAGAATGCCCTGCAGGTGTGCCGGTACCTGGCCGGACGCCATGATGTCGTGCAGATCTTTCATCCGGCCTGGCCGGATGACCGTGGCCATGCACTGTGGCAGCGCGATTGCCATGGTTCAAACGGCATGCTGGCGGTTGAATTGAAGCTTGATCCGGAACAGGCCATACGGTTTGTCGATGCCCTGACCCTGTTCGGTATCGGGTTTTCGTGGGGCGGCTATGAAAGCCTGGTTCAATTGATTGAACCCGGCGCGCTGGCGGTGCACAGTTACTGGCAGAAAACCGCCAATGCCATGGTGCGCCTGCATATCGGGCTGGAAAACCCCGCCGACCTTATTGCCGATATCGAGCAGGCCCTGGCCGTGGCGCGAGGCTGAGGTTGGCGCTCATTGCAACGCGGCCCGGTCAACGGCCAAGATCAGACCTGGCTGAAGCGATACAGCCCGTCTTCAAACACCCGCTTCAGCTTGCCTTCGAACCATAACGCATGCAAGTGGGCCAGCGCCTCGCCGATGGCGAACGTGAGCTGGTGCGGATCAAGTTCACGCTTGAACATCAGGGGTACGATTTCGCCGGCAGTGACGGGCCGCGAACACGCCGCATACACCTCGTCAAGGCGCTCGGCGTGATGGGCACACTGCTGGGCAATGCGTTCATGCAGGCCGGTGAACGGGCGCCCATGTGAGGGCAGCACCAGCGTATCGTGCGGCAGTTCGTCATAGTCGCGCAGCGACTTCAGGTACAAGGGCAGCGGGTTGGACTCGGGTTCGAAGTCGAACACACTGACATTGGTGGAAATACGTGGCAAGACCATGTCGCCGGAAATCAAGACCTGCAGCGTATCGCAGTACAGGGACACGTGTTCGGGCGCATGACCATAGCCCACGATAACCCGCCATTCACGGCCACCGATCCGGATACGGTCATGGTTCATGATGCGAATGAAGGCCGACGGCATATCGGGCACATGGCTGGGGTAATACGTGCCGCGCTCACGGATTTTTTCCTGGGCTTGCGGGTCAACCAGACCATGACGCACAAAGTGTTGCAACGCAATATTTCCGCCCGTTCCGCCCCCCGCACCCGCATCGCCCGGCACCGCCGGACGCGACCACAACCTGGCAATGGCAAAGTCGGTCATCGACATCCAGAGCGGCGCGTTCCAGCGTTCACACAACCAGCTTGCAAGCCCCACATGGTCGGGGTGCATGTGCGTAACAATAACCCGCAAAACCGGCAAGCCATCCAGCTGGCTGCTGAAAATCTGTTCCCATAGCGCCTTGACCGGCTCGCGTGAAACCCCCGTATCGACTAGCGTCCAGCCCTGACGACCGTCAATTTCATCACGCAGCAACCACAGGTTGATGTGGTCAAGCGCAAAGGGCAGGGGCATGCGAACCCAGCGCACGCCATCGGCTACGGCAATGGCGTGACCAGGTTCGGGCTGGGTCGTTCCCAACGGGTAACTGAGTTTCAATTCATTCGGGTTCATGCAGATTGTCTCCGGTACTGCAGGGTATTTTTCATAAATTTACCGAAACGCGAAAGTTTCAGAAAACCTGACCTGAAAGCGGCTTTTTCGGCTATCTTAACCCGGCGTTAACACCAAGATTTCTGGTTTTCGCTAGAATAAACCGTTGTAAGAACATTTAAAACCTCACCTGTTTTGGCCCTGATTTGTGCATTGCAGCGTAAACACTGGCTTTGCGGCGGGTCCGATACCGTTTTCAGGTCCCTCTCTTTTCCATTTTGCAAACAAGGAGCAAACCTATGTCCGACCCAATCGTCCTCGTATCGGTAGCCCGCACCCCCATGGGTGGCATGATGGGCAGCCTGTCCGGGTTGGCTGCTCATGAACTGGGTGCTGTCGCCATCAAGGCTGCCGTTGAACGCGCCGGCATTTCCGGCGACGCTGTTACCGAAGTCATCATGGGTAACGTTCTGCAAGCCGGCCAGGGCCAGGCCCCTGCGCGTCAGGCCGCGCTGGGCGCCGGCCTTCCAAAGCAGGTGGGTTGCACCACCGTGCACAAAGTGTGCGGCTCGGGCATGAAAGCCGCCATGTTCGGCCACGACCTGCTGGTGGCAGGCAGTGCCGACGTGGTGGTTGCCGGTGGCCAGGAAAGCATGAGCAATGCGCCTTACCTGCTGTTGCGCGGTCGCCAGGGCTATCGCTACGGCCATTCCACCGTGTACGACCACATGGCCCTTGACGGCCTGGAAGACGCCTACCAGCGCGGTACCGCCATGGGTATTTTTGCCGAAGCCTGCGTCGACAAGTACAGCTTCACCCGCGAAGAGCAAGACGCCTACGCGCTTGAATCACTGCGACGTGCCCGTGCGGCTGTTGAAGACGGCAGCTTCGCCTGGGAAATCGCCCCGGTATCTATTGCCGGCCGCAAGGGCGACACCGTCATTGACACCGACGAAGCCCCCGGCAAAGCCATGCCCGAAAAAATCCCCACCCTGAAGCCCGCGTTCAAGAAAGACGGTTCCGTCACAGCGGCAAACTCGTCTTCCATTTCCGATGGTGCTGCAGCCATTGTCCTGATGCGCGAGTCAACCGCCAAACAACTGGGTGCAACACCCCTGGCACGCATTGTCGGCCACGCCCAGCACTCGCAAGAACCCGAATGGTTCACCACCGCTCCGGTTGGTGCGCTCAAGAACCTGATGGCCAAAACCGGCTGGTCGGTGGGCGACGTTGACCTGTTTGAAATCAACGAAGCCTTTGCGGTTGTCACCATGGCCGCCATGCGCGAACTTGATCTTGACCACGCCAAGGTCAACATCCACGGTGGCGCCACCGCCCTGGGCCACCCCATTGGCGCGTCGGGTGCCCGCATCATCACCACACTGGTTGGCGCACTGCGCAAAACCGGCGGCAAGCGCGGCATCGCCACGCTGTGTATTGGTGGTGGCGAAGCGGTCGCCATGGCCATTGAAATGGTCTGATGTTTACCATAACCCGGTAAACACCCGGCTTGCAGGTCAAGTCAAAACCGCGTACAGTGAATTCTGGCGTTTCTGACTTTTCCTGCAAGCTGCATCTTATGTACGACATTCTCGTCTACCTTTTCGAAAACTATTACACGCCTCAAGCCTGCCCCGAAGCCGATGTTCTGGCGCACAAGCTGGCTGCTGCCGGTTTCGAGCACGAAGACATCGACGAAGCACTGGGCTGGCTGTACGGTCTGGCACAAACCACCGAACAGTGCGTGCAATTGGCACAGGCGCCGCAAAGCGGCAGTACCCGCGTCTACACCCACCACGAATACCAAAGCCTGGGAAGCGAGGCCATTGGCTTCATCAGCTTCCTTGAAAGCTCGGGGGTGTTGCCGGCTGCACTGCGCGAAATTCTCATCGACCGCGCCGAAGCCACCGCCGAATCCCCCATCCCGCTTGAAAAACTCAAAATTCTGGCGTTAATGGTGCTCTGGAGCCAGGAAGCCGAAATCGACCACCTGGTGCTCGAAGAGCTGCTTACCGACGACCAAAGCCGGTTGTCGCACTAAAACCGTCTCACCTCATGGCTGTCGCGGCCTCGCCGGCAAACGGCTATGTGGGGCGGTTTGCGCCCAGCCCCAGCGGGCCGCTGCACGACGGTTCGCTGGTTGCTGCCATGGCCAGTTACCTTGATGCCCGGGCCTGCCGGGGGCGCTGGCTGCTGCGCATCGAAGACATTGACACCCCACGGGTCGTGCCCGGCGCTGATCGCGTCATACTGCAACAACTGCGGGCACTGGGCATGCACTGGGACAGCGAGCCGCTGTGGCAGTCCCGACGGCTGCACGCCTATCAGCAGGCGTTCGGGCAATTGCTGGCGCAAGGCCATGTCTTCGGGTGTGCCTGCACCCGGGCCCAGGTGGGCAAGGGGCCATACCGCGGCACCTGCCGTAACGGGCTGCCCGACGGCGCTACGGTTCGTGCCTGGCGTTTTCGGGTACCCGACGGGGTTGTGGTGTTCGATGACCGCTGGCTGGGTCCACAACAACAGCATGTCGACCGCGAGGTGGGTGATTTCATCATCCGGCGTGCCGACGGCCTGTGGGCCTACCAGTTCGTGGTGGTGGTTGACGACGCCTTCCAGGGCATTACCGACATTGTCAGGGGTGCCGACCTGCTGGATTCAACCGCGCGCCAGAGCATGCTGGCCCAGGCGTTGGGCGTAACGTACCCGCGCGTCATGCATGTCCCGCTGGTGCTGGACGAGCATGGGCTGAAGCTGTCCAAACAGAACCATGCCCGCCCCTTTGATACCGCTAACCCCATGGCGGCGCTGAACCGGGCCTGGCAACGCCTGGGGTTCGATGCCCTGGCTGCGCCGCGCGATGTAGACGATTTCTGGGCTCGCGCAGCAAACTATTGGCGGCAACGCTATCCACATTTGATATATTGACCCCATTCGCGACCGGCCACACCGTGGCAGAAAGGTCGTTCAGTAGCGCCGTTAACTTGCACGGGGTGGGGTCGCCCTCGTATGATCCGCGCTATTGCTGCCAACCCGCAGTTACTGGAACACGATGACAAAAACATTGATTATTGCCGAGAAGCCCTCGGTTGCCCTGGATATTTCACGCGCCCTGGGGGGGTTTACGCGTGAAGGGGACTACTTCGAAAGTGACCGCTACGTGCTGGCCTCCAGCATCGGGCACCTGCTTAGCCTGGTGGCACCCAATGACCCGGTCCGCGGGAAATGGAGCTTTGCGCACCTGCCGGTGATACCGCCCCAATTCGAACTGGGGCCCACCGACAAACGTTCCAGCGAACGGCTCAAGCTGCTGGTCAAGCTGCTCAAGCGCAAAGATGTCGACAGCATTATCAATGCCTGTGACGCGGGGCGTGAGGGCGAACTGATCTTCCGCTACATCGTGCAGTATGCGGGCGTCAAAAAGCCCATACAGCGGCTCTGGCTGCAGTCCATGACGCAAACGGCCATTCGTGAGGCCTTTGAAAAGCTGCGCGATGACGATGACCTGAAACCGCTTGAGGCGGCGGCCCGTTCACGCGCCGAGGCCGACTGGCTGGTGGGCATCAACGGTACCCGCGCCATGACGGCGTTCAACAGCAAAGATGGCGGTTTCTTCAAAACCCCGGTGGGGCGGGTACAAACACCCACCCTGGCCATCGTGATGGAACGCGAAGATCGCATCCGCAAGTTCCAGCCGCGCGACTACTGGGAAGTGCACGCCACCTTTGTGGCGGCAGCCGGTTTCTATGCCGGTCGCTGGTTTGACCCGAAATTCGTCAAGAATGAACTTGACCCCGAACAGCGTGATTCGCGCCTGTGGTCGAAAGCCGCCGCGCAAACCATTGTGGCCGCCTGCCGCGACCAGCCCGGTACGGTCACCGAAGAGTCCAGGCCCACGACCCAGATGTCGCCGGCCCTGTTCGACCTGACCTCGCTGCAACGGGAAGCCAACTCGCGCTTCGGGTTCTCGGCCAAGGCCACGCTGGCCCTGGCGCAAACCCTGTACGAACGGCACAAGGCGCTAACGTACCCGCGTACCGACTCGCGCTACCTGCCCGAAGACTACCTGCCTACCGTCAAAGACACGGTAGCGGCTCTGGCCGAGGCCGGTACCAACGCCGCCGCCAGTGTGCAGCCCTATGCCAGGCAACTGCGCGAGTCCGGCTGGATCAAACCGAACAAGCGTATTTTCGACAACAAAAAAGTCTCGGATCACTTTGCAATCATCCCGACGCTGCAAGTGCCCAAAGACCTCAGCGAAGCCGAAAGCAAAATCTACGAGCTGGTCACACGTCGTTTCCTGGCCGTGTTCTTCCCCGCTGCCGAGTTCCGTGTCACCACCCGCATTACCGAAGTGTCGGGCCACCATTTCAAGACCGAAGGCAAAGTGCTGGTCGCCCCCGGCTGGATGGCCATTTACGGGCGTGAAGTGCAGGGCGCCGATACCAATCTGGTGGCGGTCAACCAAAATGAAACCGTCAAGACGGACGACATCGAAGCCCGCGATCTGGTCACCAAGCCACCTGCCCGCTTCAATGAAGCCACGCTGCTGTCGGCCATGGAAGGGGCCGGCAAGCTGGTTGACGACGAAGGCCTGCGCGAAGCCATGTCCGAACGCGGCCTGGGCACACCGGCAACCCGCGCGGCCATTATTGAGGGCTTGCTGAACGAAAGCTACCTGCGCCGGGAAGGGCGCGATCTGGTGCCCAGCGCCAAGGCGAAGCAACTGATCACCTTGCTGTCGGGTCTGGGGGTCAGCGAACTGACCTCACCCGAACTGACCGGCGAATGGGAACAGCGGCTGAAACAAATCGAGCAGCGCCAACTGGGCCGTGAAGCATTCATGCACGAAATCGCACAAATGACCCAGGTCATTGTGAAACGCGCCAAAGAATACGAGCGCGATACCGTGCCAGGCGACTACGCCACCCTGACCACGCCCTGCCCGAAATGTGGCGGGGTCGTCAAAGAAAACTACCGGCGTTATGCCTGCACGGCATGTGACTTTTCAATTGGCAAACACCCTGGCGGGCGCACCTTTGAAGTGCCGGAAGTCGAGGCCTTGCTGAAAGAGCGTACGCTGGGGCCGTTGTCCGGGTTTATCAGCAAAATGGGCCGGCCGTTTGCGGCGCTGCTGCGCATTACCGATGACTACAAGCTGGAATTCGACTTCGGCCAGAACGATGCCGAAAATGAAGAGCCGGTTGATTTTTCAGGCCAGACGGCGCTGGGGGCCTGCCCCAAATGCGGCAGCCATGTCTATGAACACGGCATGAATTACGTGTGCGAAAAATCGGTTGGCCCGGAAAAATCATGTGATTTCCGCTCGGGCAAAGTCATTTTGCAGCAAGAAATTTCACCGGCACAGATTACCAAACTGCTGTCCGATGGCAAAACCGACCTGCTCGACGGGTTCGTCTCCAGCCGTACCAATCGCAAGTTCAAGGCGTTTCTGGCCAAGCAGGCCAACGGAAAAATCGGCTTCGAGTTCGAGGCCCGACCTGAAAAACCCGGCGCCAAGAAAACGGCCGCCAAAAAGACGGCGGCCAAGAAAACCGCCGCAAAGAAAACAGCGGTAAAGAAAACCGCAGCCAAAACCGCCACCAAGACGGCAGCCAAGAAAGCAACAGCTAAAAAGGCCACCACAGCCACTGCAACCACCGCCGACGATGATGACCCGCCGTTCTGATTGACAGGTGCTTTCAGGCAAAATGCCCGTCGCCCCGGTTAACGGCACAGGGGCGACGAAATGCCCGCCATTTCAGTTAACAACGCGGGCACGCCGACTTTGCACGGCATGCGCCCGAATGCTTGTGGCCTTTAACGCTGCCCGCGCAGCAAACGCGCGGCTTCGATTGCAAAATACGTCAGGATGCCGTCGCCACCGGCGCGCTTGAACGCCAGCAAGGACTCCATCATGACCTTGTCGTGGTCAAGCCAGCCGTTGGCGGCAGCCGCCTTGAGCATGGCGTATTCACCACTGACCTGATAGGCGTAGGTGGGCATGCCAAATGCCTGCTTAACGTCGCGCAAGACATCAAGGTAGGGCATGCCAGGCTTGACCATGACCATGTCGGCGCCTTCACGGATATCGGCCGCCACTTCGCGCAGGGCTTCGTCGCGGTTGGCCGGGTCCATCTGGTAGGTGGCTTTGTTTGATTTGCCCAGGTTGCCGGCCGAACCCACGGCATCGCGGAACGGCCCGTAAAAGGCGCTGGCATACTTGGCCGAATAGGCCATGATGCGGGTGTAAATGAACTGGTTGGCCTCGAGGGCCTGGCGTACCGCACCGATGCGGCCGTCCATCATGTCGCTGGGCGCCACAATATCGACACCGGCCTGAGCCTGTACCAGCGCCTGGCGCACCAGC
>JBAYOZ010000063.1:0-9485 GCA_041677965.1 Pusillimonas sp. | reverse complement strand
CCCAATGCCCTGGCCGAATTCTCAAAACGCGGCTTGCACGCCAACGGCACCACGTCGGAAGACCGCACCAACTACTTCGCTTCGTTTGCGGCCGACCCCGACCTGATCGACTGGTATATTCGCTGGCAAGCCGACGTCATGGTCAACGCCACCATTTCGCGCAAAGACCTTGACGCCGAAATGACAGTGGTACGCAACGAAATGGAAGCGGGTGAAAACAACCCGTTCCAGACGGTCATGCAAAAATCCCAGGCCGTGGCCTACCAATGGCACAACTACGGCAAGGACACCATCGGTGCACGTTCTGACGTCGAAAACGTCGATATCGAACAATTACGGGCGTTTTACCGCCAGTACTACCAGCCCGACAACGCCATCCTGATTGTTTCCGGCAAGTTCAATCCGGCCCATACGCTGGCCACCATTGCCGATGCCTTTAAACCAGTGCCCCGTCCGACACGTCAGCTTCCCCCCGAATACACGGTTGAGCCCGTACAGGAAGGTGAACGGCGTGTGGTGGTTCGCCGCAATGGCGGCACACCGCTGGTAGTCACCCAGTACCACATCCCGCCGGCGGCCAGCCCCGAGTTTGTTGCCCTCGATCTTGGTGCCTCCATCCTGACTGACGTCCCCTCGGGCCGGCTTTACAAAGCCCTGGTCGATAAAAAACTGGCCGCACGCACCTTTGGCTATGCCCGCGGCATGCGCCAACCCGGCTACGCCCTGTTTGGTGCCCAGCTTGAAACCGGCGTCGACCCGTACCCGGCACTAGACGCCCTCAATTCCGTGTTGGCCGATGTTGCGCAGACCCCGTTCACCCAACAGGAACTGGACCGCGTCAAGGCCCGCAGCCAGACCCAATGGTCGCAAATTCACGCCGACCCGGCGCACCTGGCCGCCGCCCTGTCTGAAGCCAGCGCGCTCGGTGACTGGCGACTGTTTTTCTGGCAGCGTGACCAAATAGAAAAAACATCGCTCGACGATGTTCAGCGCCTTTGCGTGCAGTACCTGGTACCCGACAACCGCACCGAAGGATTGTATATCCCGACCACTGAGCCACAACGCGCGCCACTGCCTGCTCACGCCGAACCGGCTCGTCTGCTTAATGACTACACCGGACGCGCTGCCGCAGAAAATGTTGCCGCCTTTGACTCCAGCCCGGCTGCAATCGATACCCAAACCCTGCGCGACCCGCTGGTTCTTGCCGACGGCACATCGATCGAGCTGGCCCTGCTGTCCAAGCCCACCCGGGGTAACCGTGCTGAAGCCCGCCTGCTGATGCAGTTCGGCAACGCCGACTTGCTGCAGGGCCAACGCACTGCTGCAAACGCCGTGGCGTCACTGCTTGACCAAGGCACCCTGAAACTGTCGCGTCAGGAAATACAAGATCGCCTGATTGCGCTTCAGGCCGACCTGAGCCTGAGCGGGGGTGCCGGCAATGTTGTTGCCGACATTTCAGCACCCGACAAGCATCTGCCCGCTGTCATTGAGCTGGTCGCACATATATTGCGCGAACCGGCCTTCCCGGCCGAAGAGCTTGATACCTGGAAAACCCAGGTTGCCACGTCAATCAGCAGCGCCATGGCCGAACCCGGAACCCTGGCCTCGCAGGTTCTGGCACGCTATGACAATCCCTGGCCAAAAGCCGACCCTCGCTATACCCCTACGTTTACAGAAAGCCTCGACGAACTGCACGCGCTGACGCGTGACGACCTGGTTCAGTTCCATAAGCGCTTTTATGGCACCGGAACGCTGAAATTCACAGCGGTAGGTGCATTTGACCCAGGCGCGGTACGTGGCGCCCTGGCTCAAGGTTTTGATCAGTGGCAAAAAGCCCCGGCCTACCGCCGGCTTGACAACCCCTACCGGGCCATCACACCGGCCTCGTTCACCCTGAACACGCCCGACAAGGCCAATGCCATTTACGTTGCCACCCTGCCGCTCAACCTGCAAGATGACAACCCCGACTATCACGCCCTGTATGTCGCCAACTATCTACTGGGCGGCTCCACCCGCTCACGGCTATGGGAACGCATCCGGGTTCAGGAAGGCATTTCTTATGGGGTCGGGTCGAACGTCAGTGCATCGGCCTACGAACCTTCAGGTGCCTGGGGCATTTCAGGCATTCTGGCCCCCGAGAACGCGGAACGATTCAAAGCAGCGCTGAACGAAGAGCTCAACAAAGCCCTGCAAGACGGTTTCACACAAGAAGAAGTTCAGGAAGCAACCCGGGCGCTCTTGAACCTGCGCCGCCTGAACCGCAGTGATGACGACACCCTGTCTGCCGTCTGGATGAATTACCTGCAAGAGGGCCGCACTTTCGCCTGGTCAGCCAGGGTGGATGACACCTTGCAGAACATGACGGCCGATGACGTGAACCGGGCACTGCGCACCTACCTGAAACCCGACGCCTTCAGCGCGGCGTTTGCCGGCGATTTCGAAAACCGCTGAAACGCCTGCATAGCCGATCATTGCTTCCCTGAACACTGATCGGCTGCCGGCAACACCCGGCACGACAGCTCGGCCGCGCTGGCCAGGTCTGTGCCTTACCCAATGAAAACTGCCCGGGCTCATCAACGAACCAGGGCAGTTATTTGGAAACAGGCGTTCAGGTATCGGACCTGTGCGACGCCGCCTTACGCCGCATCAGCTGAAAAAACTTTTGACCTTGTCTGTCCAGGAGTCACTTTTAGGCGAGTGCTTTTCACCCCCCTGGCTCAATGACGCCTCGAACTGGCGCAACAGTTTCTTCTGGTCTTCAGTAAGCCGCACCGGGGTCTCGACCACAACGTGACAATACAGATCACCCGGGTAGCTGGAACGCACACCTTTAACCCCTTTGCCACGCAAACGGAAGGTCTTGCCCGTTTGCGTGCCTTCGGGAATGGTGATGGAGCCCTTGCCCGACAAGGTGGGGACCTCAATATCGCCACCCAGCGCTGCCGTTGTGAACGGAATGGTCAGCTCACAATGCAGGTCTTCGCCATCACGCTGGAAAATCGGGTGTTGCTTGAGATGAATTTCGACATACAGATCGCCCGGAGGCCCGCCATTGACACCGGGCTCGCCATTACCGGCCGAACGGATGCGCATGCCGTCATCAATACCCGCCGGAATCTTGACCTGCAAGGTTTTGTTTTTGCGGATGCGGCCAACGCCATCGCATGCGGCGCACGGGTCGGTGATTTCCTGACCACTGCCATGACAGGTCGGGCAGGTTTGCTGAACGCTGAAAAAACCCTGCTGCATGCGAACGGCCCCACTGCCGCCGCACGTACGGCAGGTTTGTGGCTTGGTGCCGGGTTTTGCCCCCGAGCCCTTGCAGGTGTCACAGTTTTCCCAGCTGGGCACACGGATTTCGGTATCAAACCCGTTGGCAGCCTGTTCAAGCGTGATATCGAGGGTGTATTTGAGGTCGGCCCCCCGATACACTTGCGGGCCACCGCGACGGCCACCGCCACCGGCGCCGCCGAAAATTTCGCCAAAAATATCACCGAAGGCATCCGCAAAACCTGCGCCCCCCATACCGCCCATGCCACCGGCACCGGCCGCGTTGGGGTCGACACCGGCGTGACCGAAACGATCGTAGGCAGCGCGCTTGCTTTCGTCCGTCAGGATCTCGTAGGCCTCTTTGACCTCTTTGAACTTTTCTTCGGCTTCCTTGCTGTCCGGGTTGCGGTCAGGGTGGTACTTCATCGCGAGTTTGCGATAAGCCTTTTTCAGTTCGTCATCGGTCGCGTTCTTGCCTACGCCCAGAATTTCGTAAAAGTCGCGTTTTGCCATAATTGTTCAGTGCGCCACCAGGACGCCTTGCGTATACATGAATAAGAATGCCCGATTTCCGGTAAAGACCAGAAACCGGGCCTTGACCAGCAAGGTCAGACCTTACTGGTCGCGCTTTACTTCTTTGAAGTCAGCATCAACGACGTTGTCGTCGGCGGGCTTGCCCGTTGCGCCTTCTGCCCCGCCCTGTGCGGCAGCCTTGGCCTGCATGTCGGCGTACATTTTTTCACCCAGCTTCTGGGCTGCCGTTGTCAGAGCCTCGACCTTGGCATCAATCGCTTCCTTGTCACCTTCTTTCAAGACCTCTTCGAGATCTTTGATGGCGGTTTCAATGGCTTCTTTTTCGGCGTCATCGAGCTGGCTGCCGTACTCTTCCAGCGACTTGCGTGTGGAGTGAATAAGACCTTCAGCCTGATTGCGCGACATGGCCAGCTCGGCAATGCGGTGATCTTCCTCGGCGTGCGCCTCGGCATCTTTGACCATGCGTTCGATCTCATCATCGCTAAGACCCGAGTTGGCCTTGATGGTGATTTTGTTCTCTTTGCCGGTACCCTTGTCTTTTGCGGACACATGCAAGATACCGTTGGCATCGATGTCGAAGGTCACCTCAATTTGCGGCACGCCTCGTGGCGATGGCGGGATACCTTCAAGGTTGAACTCGCCCAGCGCCTTGTTACCGGCAGCAATTTCGCGTTCGCCCTGGAACACCTTGATCGTCACCGCCGGCTGATTGTCATCGGCGGTCGAGAACACCTGCGAGAAGCGGGTGGGAATCGTGGTGTTCTTGTTGATCATTTTGGTCATGACGCCGCCCAGCGTTTCAATACCCAGTGACAGCGGTGTCACGTCGAGCAACAGAACATCTTTGCGATCACCGGACAATACCGAACCCTGTACCGCGGCACCTGCAGCCACCGCTTCGTCGGGGTTGACGTCTTTACGTGGATCACGACCAAAGAACTCTTTGACCTTTTCCTGCACCTTGGGCATGCGAGTCATGCCACCGACAAGAATCACGTCGTCAATTTCAGACACTTTCACGCCGGCATCTTTGATTGCAATGCGGCAAGGCTCGATGGTGCGCTCGATGAGCTCTTCAACCAAAGCCTCGAGTTTGGAGCGGGAAATCTTCAGCGCCAGATGCTTGGGACCGGAGGCATCGGCCGTGATGTACGGCAGATTGATTTCGGTCTGCTGCGTGGACGAGAGTTCGATCTTGGCTTTTTCGGCGGCCTCTTTCAGGCGCTGCAAGGCCAGGATGTCTTTGGACAAGTCAACGCCGCTTTCTTTTTTGAACTCGTCGATGATGTAGTCGATGATGCGCTGGTCAAAGTCTTCACCACCCAGGAACGTATCACCATTGGTCGACAGCACTTCAAACTGCTTTTCACCGTCAAGGTCTGCGATTTCAATGATGGAAATGTCGAACGTGCCACCGCCCAGGTCGTATACCGCAATTTTGCGATCGCCCTTTTCGGATTTGTCGAGACCAAACGCCAATGCTGCAGCGGTTGGTTCGTTGATGATGCGCTTGACCTCAAGACCGGCGATACGGCCCGCATCTTTGGTGGCCTGGCGCTGGCTGTCGTTGAAGTAGGCAGGCACGGTAATGACCGCTTCAGTCACTTCTTCGCCCAGATAGTCTTCGGCGGTTTTCTTCATTTTACGAAGAACGTCGGCTGATACCTGGGGAGGCGCAAGCTTTTTGCCTTGCGCTTCAACCCACGCATCGCCATTGTCTGCCTTGACAATTTTATAAGGCATCAGGTCGATGTCTTTTTGCACTGCTTTTTCTTCAAACTTGCGGCCGATAAGACGCTTGACGGCATACAGTGTGTTAGCCGGATTGGTAACCGCCTGGCGCTTGGCGGGCGCGCCCACCAGAATTTCACCGTCTTGCATGTACGCAACAATCGATGGGGTTGTGCGTGTGCCCTCGGCGTTTTCGATGATCTTGACCTTGCCGCCATCCATGACTGCAACGCAGCTGTTGGTGGTACCCAGGTCAATGCCAATAATTTTGCCCATGATAATTAGCCCTGAAAAATTTTAAATTGGTAGGAATCAAGTGTGTTGCCATGTAAGTGGGGTTGCCAGCCGCCATTTCAAGACATTTTGCTGAATTTTTATGGCGTAAGCGCAACCTGCAGTTCCACAAGGCCGCCCATAACCTGGCAACCAGGCAAACGTCAGGCCGGTGAGCCGGACGACACCATGACCAGCGCCGGACGCAACACGCGGTCTGCAATGGTGTAGCCTTTTTGCAGCAACTGCACAACTGCCCCTTCGGGGAATTCTGACGGCACCGATGAAATGGCCTGATGGACATTCGGGTCGAACTTGTCGCCAGCAGCGGGGGCCACCTCTTTCATCAGATTGCGCTCGAACGCAGCAACCAGCTGCTTGAGGGTGATTTCAACGCCCTCGCGCCAGGCCTGCGCAGACTGGTCTGGCACCGACAGTGCGGCCTCCAGGCTGTCTTTGACCGGCACAAGGCTTTCGGCGAAAGACTCGGTGCCAAACTTGCGTGCCTTGGCAACGTCGTCTTGCGCACGCCGACGGATATTTTCAACCTCAGCCTTGGCCCGTAGCAGCTCGTCGTGATATTCGGAAACCTGGGCCTGGGCTGCTTCAAGCAGCGCCGCGAGATCTTGATCGCCCGGGCTTTGCGCCTCGGGGTGTGCCTGCCCTTCGGGATTCAAGGCCTGATTTTCATCATTGGCGCCTTGGGGCTGCTGGTTTGTCGACATAGGGTAGCTCTCCACTTCAAAGAATTCGTTCTTGTGAAAATGGGGGCACACGCCCCCATTTCAAGACCCGGCCGGAATTTCGGCACCATCGCGCCAACGCCACGAATTATCGCCACTCCACCGCCTCAAAATACCACCCTGTCAAGGCGACGGATCATCGTTTTGGCCGACGTCACAGACACGGCCTTAATACCAGCCCTGCAAATGCGTTTTAACCAGTTCCGTCAGGCCAGCGGCCCACGCCGGGTCATCGTTCAGGCAAGGAATATACCGAAAGGTCTCGCCCCCCGCCTCGACAAAGGCGTCACGACACTCGATCTGAATCTCTTCCAGCGTTTCAAGACAATCGGCCAGAAAACCGGGGCACATGACATCGACACGACGAATACCTTGCCTGGCCCAGGCCTGAAGCGTCGGTTCTGTATAAGGTTCAAGCCATTTTTCGGCGCCGAAACGGCTTTGAAACGACACATGCACCAGGTCGCCATCTGTGCCCAGACGTGCACGCAGGGCCGCTGCCGTATCCATGCAGTCACGATGATAAGGATCACCCTGGTTGATCGTGCGCTGGGGCAGACCATGAAAACTCAGCAACAAGCGCTCGGGCTTGCCCTGTGCATCCCAAAGCTGCCGCACCTTGGCTGCCATGGCGTCGATATAGGCGGGCAGCGTGGGGTAGCGCTTGATGAAACGCATTTCGGGCTGATTACGCAACCGGCCGGCATACTGGCAAACGGCATCAACGGCAGTGGCCGTGGTGCTTGCAGCGTACTGAGGATACAGCGGCACAGTCAAAATTCGTTCGCAGCCCTTCTCGCGCAACGCCTTGATGGCATGCGGAATCGAGGGGTTGCCATAGCGCATGGCAAGCTCGACATGGACATTCACGCCCTGTTCGCGCAAACGCGTCTGAACGGCATCTGCCTGCACCTGACTGTAGACGGTAAGAGGCGAACCGCCCTCGAGCCAGATGCCCTGATAACGGGGCACAAGCTTGCGCGGGCGTACCCGCAAAATAATGCCCTGCAAAATGATTTGCCAGGCCCATTGCGGAATTTCAATAACGCGCGGGTCAGACAGGAATTCGGAAAGATAACGACGAATGGCTGGTGCTGTCGGCGCATCTGGCGTACCCAGATTGACTACCAGCACACCCACAGGCCCGTCCACGCGGGTGGGCGGGTTGGGCTCAAGGCCGTAAGGATCAGGGGTTTCGGGCAGGTATCGCGACGGCAAAAAACTGGACATGACTGGCCTTGGTTTGAGAGGAATCCGGCATGAGCCCTCAGCAGCACCGGCAGGTGGCTGAACAGGGATCAGGCGTTATGGTGACTTAGCGCGTTGGACAGCAGACGCGCCGTGATGTCGACAATGGGAATAACGCGATCGTATGCCATGCGCGATGGGCCGATCACCCCCAGCGTGCCCACAATTTTACCGTCGATACCATACGGCGCAGTGATGACAGAAACATCATCAAGCGGGACAAGCTGTGAATCGCCACCGATGTAGATTTGAACACCATGGGCCCGGCTCGACACATCGAGCAACTGCAGCAGATCGGTTTTCTTTTCGAAAAGCGCAAACATGCGGCGCAGCCTGTCCATGTCAGAGGCGATATCGGTGATATCGAGCAGCTTGCTTTCACCTGAAATGACAACACCATCGTTGGTGTCGTCGGCAGCTGTACCTGCCTCTACAGCTTGCTGCATCAGGCGCGAAATATCTTCCTGCAACGAAGACAGCTCTTGGGTGATGGCACCGCGCACCTCTTCAAACGATTTACCGGCAAAGTGGGCATTGAAAAAATTGCTGGCCTCAGCAAGCTCTTGATCGAGGTAATCGCGCTGCACAAACAAAATGCGATTCTGCACATCGCCATCCGGGGTCACGATAATCAGCAAAACACGCTTGTCGGACAACCGTATGAACTCGATTTGCCGAAACACCTGGGAACGTTTGGGCGCCAGCACAACCCCGGCAAAATGCGTGAGATTGGATAACAGGCTCGCCGCTGCGTTTACCGCACGAGTCGGCTCGGACGCCGGCAACATCTCGCGGATTTGCGAAGGTTGCAAAATTTCAAAGCGCTGCGTTGCCAGCAGGCGATCGACAAACAGACGATAGCCACGAGGGGTGGGCACACGCCCGGCCGAAGTGTGCGGACTGTGAATGAGGCCGTGCTCTTCAAGGTCGGCCATGACATTGCGTATCGTGGCCGGCGAGAGATCGAACATTTTGGAAAGGGTACGTGACCCAACCGGTTGCCCATCGGCAATATAGCGCTCGATGAGCGCCTTGAGCAGGGCTTTGGCTCTGTCGTCCATGTCCATTTTTAAACCTTACGCCGCAAGATGACAAAGTTGTCGTTCAGCGGCAACAACAAATTCTCGTCGAACATATAATTAATTTATCTGAATGTCTCCATCATAAACAAGGTATCGGCACAATGCATTTCAAAACTGTAGCGTTGATCGGTCGCTACCAGGATCGCGGCCTGGATGCACCGCTGCGCGCCCTGGCGGCAACACTTCAAACTGCCGGCTGCACTGTGCTTGTTGAAACCGATACTGCAGTCAATACCGGCGTTACCGAATACACCACAGCGTCGTACATCGACATCGGCAACCAGGCCGACCTTGCCGTCATCATGGGCGGCGACGGCACCATGCTGGGGGCTGCCCGCATGCTGGCGCACAGCCGGGTACCGCTAATTGGTATCAACCATGGTCGCCTGGGTTTCATCACCGACATACCACTTGATACGGCCGCCACTGCCCTGCAAAGCGTCATCAAGGGCAACTTCGATATCGAAGAACGCATTCTCCTTGAAGGGCGCGTCATGCGCGGCGACCGCATCATGTTCTCGGGGGTTGCCCTGAACGATGTCGTCATCAACCGTGCCGGCCGCGGTGGCATGATTGAACTCAGTGTCGACCTTGACAACAGCCT
>JBAYOZ010000062.1:0-9554 GCA_041677965.1 Pusillimonas sp. | reverse complement strand
TCGGCGAACAACCACTTCAACAATTTGAGCGGGGCCTGGGGATTGGCCCAGGGCTCGGCATACGACACCGAAATTTGCCCGCCGTTGGCACGACTGGTTTCCTGGGCTGGACCGGGTTCGCGGTCGATAACCACGACCTCGTGCCCGGCCTGTGAAAGCCACCAGGCAGTTGAAACCCCGATAATGCCACTGCCCAAAACCACTATTTTCATGCGACCTGCCCTTTGCTGTTCATGCGACCTGCCCCTGGGTATTTATGCGAACTGCCCTGTACTGCCGTTTGTCGGTGTGTCGGCTTGCGATGTAAATGCGTCGGCAAAAAATTCGGCGTCAGGCAAGCCGTTGTCATGGGTGAAATCGTGGCGTGCCGATTCGACCATAACGGGTGCACCGCAGGCATAGACCTGATAGCCCGACAAATCGGGGATGTCGGCCTGAACCGCTTTGTGTACAAAACCGCTACGCCCTGACCACTGGTCTTCAGGCTGGGCGTCGGACACTACCGGCACGTACCTGAACCCCGGCAGGCGCGATTCCCACGACTGGGCCAGTTCGTGCAAGTACAGGTCGGCAGGCCGACGCCCGCCCCAGTACAGCACGGCTGGCCGTGTGTTACCAGTGGCAATCATGTGTTCGATAATGGCCTTGACCGGGGCAAAACCGGTACCACTGGCCAGAAACACAATGGGCTTGTCAGAATCTTCACGCAAGAAAAACGACCCCAAAGGCCCTTCAATACGCAGCACTTCGCGCACTTTCATGGCGGTATCAGCGGCACCAAACACATGGTCGGTAAATACCCCGCCCGGCATGTGGCGCACATGCAATTCAACACGGTTGTTTTCAGCCGGCGCACTGGCCATGGAATAGCTGCGACGCTGCCCGTCTTTAAGTATGAACTGTATATATTGACCCGGGTAATAGCGGAAAGGTTCCGCTGGCGGCAACTGCAGGTCAATGACCATGACGTCGTCACGAATGCGATCAAGGCCCATGACCCGTGAAGGCATTTTGCGGATCTGGATATCGCTGGCCATGCGAATTTCTTGAGCCTCGATAACCAGGTCAGACGTGGGTTTGGCCTGACAGAACAAGGTGTAGCCTGCAGCGAGTTCTTCGGGCGACAGGATTTGTGCTGGCGACGACCCTGCCTCGAAGGTGCCTGAAAGCACCTTGCCCTTGCAACTGGAACATGCACCGGTGCGGCAACTGTACGGCAGGATGATGTCCGCCGCCATGGCGGCATCAAGCACCGTAGCGCCGGGCTCGACACTGAACTGGTGGTTCGAGGGTTGAACAATGACCTTGAAACTCATAGCAACTTTTAGACAGGTTGTGATCAATTTTCCATTTTAAGCCGCCGAGAACACGGGTTGTTTGATTTTTGTATCGAAAACCTTACCTTTACGCGCCCTTTTGCCGAGATATTCAGCCAACGCCTCGGCTTCGAGCACCAGCGTGGTTGCCTTGTTACGGTAAATTCCCGAAACGCCCAGACCTGCCGGACCAATGGCCACCCACTGCGCAAGGCTATCGTCGGCGTCCAGCGCCATCAATACAGTACCGCGCCCGCCACCGGCCAACCGCTTGAATTCGGCCAGGTCAACCACCAGCAGGCGCCCGCTTGTGCTGAACAGTGCCAGATGGCTGCTGTCGGCGGCAAGCGCCAGGGGTTTAAGCAAGGTATCACCGTCTTCCAGCGACACAAACTGTTTGCCGGCACGCTGGCGGGTGCTCATGTCTTTAAGCGTGGTGATGAACCCGTACCCCGAAGGCGTGGCAATGAAATAGCGCGCGGCATCGGGGCCGGCCACCATATGCACCACCCGGCTGCCCGGCTCAAGATCAACCATGCTGGTGACAGGCTGCCCGTCGCCACGAGCCGATGGCAAACTGGCCACCGGCACGGTATAGACCCGACCACTGGACGAGAACACGATGATGTTTTCGGTGCTGCGGCACTCGATGGCATCGTACAGGGAATCACCCGTTTTAAAGCTGAACTGGCTTGCATCGTGGCCATGGCCCTGACGCGCACGCAACCAGCCTTTTTGCGACACAATCACCGTGACCGGCTCATCAACCACTTTGGTTTCCAGCACGGCACGCTCTGCGGTTTCAATCAGTGTGCGACGGTCATCACCATACTGTTTGGCGTCGGCCTCGATCTCGCGAATGATCAGGCGCTTGAGCGACGAGGGGTTGGCCAGCAGCTCTTGCAGCTTGCCCTGCTGGTCTTTTTGCTCGGCCAGTTCCTTTTCAATCTTGAAACCTTCCAGACGCGCCAGCTGGCGCAAACGCATTTCCAGAATGTCTTCGGCCTGGCGTTCGCTCAGCGAAAAACGGTCCATCAGGGCCTGGCGCGGTTCGTCCGATTCGCGGATGGTCTGGATGACCTCGTCGACATTCAGGTAAACCACCATGCGCCCTTCAAGGACATGGATACGGTCAGTTACCTTGTCGAGCCGGTATTGGGTGCGGCGGGTGACCGTTTGGGTGCGGAAACCCAGCCATTCAACCAGCACATCGCGCAGCGCGCGCTGCCCCGGCCGACCGTCGATGCCGATACACACCAGGTTGATGGATACCCCGCCTTCCAGACTGGTTTGTGCCAGCAAGGTGTTGACGAACTCATCGCGGTCAATGCGACTGCTTTTGGGCTCGAACACCAGGCGTACCGACGCCTGCTTGCCCGACTCGTCGCGAACCGCATCAAGCAGACCAAGCATCAGGGCCTTGGTTTGCTGCTGCTCGTTGGTCAGGGTTTTTTTACCGGCCTTGACCTTGGGGTTGGTGCGGTCTTCGATTTCTTCAAGAATTTTTTGCGACGAGGTACCGGGCGGCAGTTCAGTGACCACCAGTTGCCACTGGCCTCGCGCCATTTCCTCGAATTCCCAGCGCGCACGCGCCTTCAGGGAACCGCGGCCGCTGCGATAGATGGCCGCAATGTCTTGGGGTGGTGAAATGATGTGACCGCCACCGGCAAAGTCAGGCCCGGGAACCAGCGCCATTAACTCGTCGTCGTCAAGTTTGGGGTTGCGCAGCAAGGCCACGCAGGCCTGGGCAATTTCACGCAGGTTGTGCGACGGGATTTCGGTGGCCATGCCTACCGCAATGCCCGACGCCCCGTTCAGCAACATGACGGGCAAGCGCGCCGGCAACAGCACCGGCTCTTTCTGGCTGCCATCATAGTTGGGCGCAAAATCAACCGTACCCTCGCCCAGTTCATCAAGCAAGACCTTGGAAAACGGCGTCAGGCGCGCTTCGGTGTAACGCATGGCGGCCGCGTTATCACCGTCACGCGAACCAAAATTGCCCTGCCCGTCTACCAGCGGATAACGCAAGGAAAAATCTTGCGCCATACGCACCATGGCGTCGTAGGCGGCCTGATCACCGTGCGGGTGATACTTGCCCAGCACATCGCCCACCACACGGGCCGACTTGACCGGCTTGGCACTGGGCCCCAGCCCCATGGCGTCCATCGCATACAGAATGCGACGCTGCACCGGCTTCTGGCCATCGGCGACTTCGGGCAAGGCGCGCCCGCGCACCACCGAGACGGCGTAATCAAGGTAAGCCTGCTCGGCGTAGAGCCCCAGCGTCAGGTGCTCGTTATCATCGTTGCTGTCAAACAGCCCGGGTTGAATCGTGTCCATCAGATCAGTAGTCCTGCGAGTTTAAGTGTTTGAATAGCGGCATGGCCCGCAAGGCGCACGTTTCAGGCAGCAAGCGCACCTTAAACATCAACATCTGCCAGATTGCCTTTTTCTTCCAGCCACGCGCGACGCTGGGCCGACTCACCCTTGCCCATCAGCATGTCAAACATTTCAATGGTGCCGGCCACCCCCAGTTCGCCGCAGCTGACAACCGTCAGGCGACGCGTATCGGGGTTCATGGTGGTTTCCCACAGCTGCTCGGCGCTCATTTCACCCAGACCCTTGAAGCGGCTGATGCTCCAGGAGCCTTCACGCACGCCTTCGGTACGCAGCTTGTCTTGCACGGCCTCAAGCTCGCCCTGATCAAGGCAATACAGCTTGCGCGCCGGACGCTTGCCCAGCGCCGGCACATCGACCCGGAACAGGGGCGGGCGCGCAATGTATACATGCCCCGTTTCAACCAGGCGCGGAAAATGCCTGAAAAACAAAGTGAGCAGCAACACCTGAATGTGCGAACCGTCCACGTCGGCATCCGACAAAATACAAATGCGCCCGTAGCGCAGGCCAGACAAGTCAACCGTGTCATCGGGCGCATGCGGATCAACACCGATAGCCACCGAGATATCGTGAATTTCATTGTTGGCAAACAGACGGTCGCGATCGACCTCCCAGGAATTCAGCACCTTGCCACGCAACGGCAAAATCGCCTGGAACGCCTTGTCACGCCCCATTTTGGCAGAACCACCGGCCGAATCGCCTTCGACCAGAAACAGCTCGGTACGGGCGGTATCGGATGACTCGCAATCGGTCAGTTTGCCGGGCAGCACGGCCACCCCGGAGCTTTTGCGTTTTTCAACTTTCTGGGCCGAGCGCGCACGTGCCTGGGCCTGACGAATAGCGCTTTCAGCCAGTTTTTTTCCCGCTTCGACATTGGCGTGCAGCACGAGTTCCAGCGCGTTCTTGACGAAATTACCGACCAGACGCACGGCATCACGGCTGTTCAGACGTTCTTTGATTTGCCCCTGAAACTGCGGATCGAGCACTTTGGCGGAAAGCACAAAACTGGCCCGCGCAAACACGTCTTCGGGCAGCAGCCGCACCCCTTTTGGAATGAGGTTATGCAGTTCGGCAAACGATTTGACGGCATTGAACAAACCGTCGCGCAAACCGGCTTCGTGGGTGCCCCCCGCCGGTGTCGGAATAAGGTTCACGTACGATTCACGCACCACGTTGCCTTCGGTCGTCCAGACCACCGCCCAGTGGGCGCCCTCGCCTTCTGAAAAACTGTCGTCATCGGCCCCGGCGTACTGACGCCCCTCGAACAGCGGCACGATACGCTCGGCATCGCCCAACGCTTCATCCAGGTAACCACGCAGTCCATCGGTGTATTGCCACTCGCGCTTTTCACCGGTCTTATCAACCAGTAGCGTAACTTTGATGCCACTGAGCAACACCGCCTTGCTGCGCAAGGAATGCACCAGTTCGGCCATGGGAATGGTGGCCGAATCAAAGTATTTGGCGTCGGGCCAGACCCGCACCCGTGTACCGGTTTTTTTCTTCGCAACCGGCTGCACAGGCTGCAACGGTTCGGTAACGTCGCCGTGCTGGAATACCAGCCGGTGCAGCATGGCGTCGCGCATGACCTCGACTTCAAGCCGCGACGACAACGCATTGGTTACCGACACCCCGACACCGTGCAAGCCGCCGGAAAACGCATAGGCGCCGCCCGCTTTCTTGTCGAACTTGCCCCCGGCGTGCAGTCGGGTAAAGACAATTTCGACCACAGGCACCTGCTCTTCCGGGTGCAAACCCACAGGAATGCCGCGCCCGTCGTCTTCAACAGAGACGCTGCCGTCGGTGTGCAGCGTGACATTGATTTGCGAGCCATAACCGGCAAGCCCTTCGTCGGCCGCGTTGTCGATGACCTCTTGCAGAATATGCAGCGGGTTTTCGGTACGGGTGTACATGCCCGGGCGCTGTCGCACAGGCTCAAGCCCCTTCAGAACCCGGATGGATGCTTCGTCGTATTGCGGTGTTGTAGCCAAATCTGCCCCAAAAATCAGGTGGACGAAAAAACAGTATTTTGCCTGACTTCAGCCGACCCTGTAGTGCGGGATCTGTCGAAGCTGTAGTCAGGAAAAGCCGCTGGATGTTATGCTTTATCCAGAATTTTCCTCCAACATTTTTTCCAATACCATGAGCGAACTCATCAAAACCGTAACCGACGCCAGCTTCGACACCGATGTCCTGAATTCCGGCGAGCCTGTGCTGGTCGACTACTGGGCGGCCTGGTGCGGCCCATGCAAAATGATCGCCCCCCTGCTCGACGATGCCGCCAAGCAATACGAAGGGCGTGTTACTATTGCAAAGCTGAACGTCGACGAAAACCCCGACACCGCCGCCAAATTTGGTGTGCGTGGCATTCCTACCCTTATGTTGTTCAAAGACGGCAAAGCGGTTGCCACCAAAGTCGGTGCGCTCACAAAATCACAGCTGGGCAACTTCCTCGACGAGGCTGTTTGATCCCCCGTAAACCACTGTTTTAACTTGCGCGCAGGCCTGTCCAGGCCTGCCACGACCTGCTCAATTTCCCTTCTTTCCCCACATGCATCTCACAGAACTCAAAGCACTGCACGTCTCGCAGCTGCTCGAAATGGCCGCCAGTCTGGACATCGACAACGCAAGCCGCCTGCGCAAGCAAGAAATCATGTTTGCCATCATGAAGCGTCGCGCCAAACAGGGCGAACAGATCTTCGGCGACGGCGTTCTCGAAGTGCTGCCCGACGGCTTCGGCTTTTTGCGTTCTCCTGAAACGTCTTATCTGGCCAGCACCGACGACATCTACATCTCGCCGTCGCAAATCCGTCGTTTCAACCTGCATACGGGCGACTCCATCGAAGGCGAGGTTCGCACGCCCAAAGACGGCGAGCGCTATTTTGCGCTGGTCAAGGTCGACAAGGTCAACGGTATTCAGCCCGAGGCCATCAAGCACCGCATCATGTTCGAGAACCTGACCCCGTTGCACCCCAACCAGGTCATGACCCTTGAACGCGATATCAAAAGTGAAGAAAACATCACCGGCCGCATCATGGACATCTTTGCCCCTATCGGCAAAGGCCAGCGCGCCCTTATTGTGGCCAGCCCGAAATCGGGTAAAACGGTCATCATGCAGCACATTGCGCATTCCATCACCACCAACTACCCAGACGCTGTCGTCATCGTCCTTCTGGTTGACGAGCGCCCTGAAGAAGTTACTGAAATGCAGCGCACGGTGCGCGGCGAGGTCGTAGCCTCGACCTTCGACGAACCGGCCACCCGCCACGTACAAGTGGCTGAAATGGTTATCGAAAAAGCCAAGCGCCTGGTCGAGCTTAAAAAAGACGTCGTCATCTTGCTCGACTCGATCACCCGTCTTGCGCGTGCCTACAACACGGTGGTGCCTTCGTCGGGCAAAGTTCTGACCGGTGGTGTAGATGCCAACGCCCTGCAACGCCCCAAGCGCTTCTTCGGTGCGGCACGCAACCTGGAAGAAGGCGGCTCGCTGACCATCATCGGCACCGCCCTGATCGAAACCGGCAGCCGCATGGATGAAGTCATTTATGAAGAATTCAAAGGTACCGGCAACTCCGAGGTTCACCTCGAGCGCCGTCTGGCCGAAAAGCGTGTCTACCCGGCCATTAACCTGAACAAATCCGGCACCCGCCGCGAAGAGCTCCTGATCAAGCCCGACCTGCTCCAGAAAATCTGGGTACTGCGTAAATTCATTCACGACATGGATGAGGTCGCCGCGATGGAATTCATCCTGGACAAAATCCGCGCCACAAAGAACAACGCAGAGTTCTTTGACATGATGAAAAAATAAATTTCAGCCCCCGAGCCTCTCAACCGAGAGGCTCAGTGCATCTTGACGATGACTGTTTCGCAAGACGGCATCCACGGGCAGAAACCAGCCAAAAAAAAACAATAACAGTCATAAGAAATACGTTTCTTTCTCTCGTTATCAATCACAACGGTAACCTTTCGGGGAAACCGGCGTGAGCAACTTAAGAAAAACAGCCAAATGAAACTACCCAGTCTCAACCAGTTCCTGGAGCAGGTCCAGGCGCGTGACCCCAACCAGCCTGAATTCATGCAGGCGGTTAAAGAGGTCATGAACTCGCTCTGGCCGTTCATTGAACAAAACCCGCAGTATGCCGAACAGGGCTTGCTGTACCGTCTGGTCGAACCCGAGCGCGTTATTCAGTTCCGCGTGTCGTGGGTCGATGACAAGGGCCAGGTTCAAACCAACCGCGCCTTCCGTATCCAGCACAACTCAGCCATTGGCCCCTTCAAGGGCGGCATGCGTTTTCACCCCTCGGTGAACCTGTCGATCCTCAAGTTTCTGGCCTTCGAGCAAACCTTCAAGAATGCGCTGACCACACTGCCCATGGGCGGCGGCAAGGGCGGCTCTGACTTTGACCCCAAAGGCAAGTCTGACGGCGAGGTAATGCGCTTTTGCCAGGCACTTATCATCGAACTGTATCGCCATCTTGGCCCCGACACCGACGTTCCGGCCGGTGACATCGGCGTGGGTGCGCGTGAAGTCGGCTTCATGGCCGGCATGATGAAAAAACTGTCGAACTCGTCTGCCAGCGTCTTCACCGGCAAGGGCCTGACCTTTGGCGGCAGCCTGATTCGTCCGGAAGCAACCGGTTACGGCACCGTGTATTTCGCTGAAGAAATGCTCAAACACGTTGGCCAGTCACTCGACGGCCTGACAGTTTCTGTTTCAGGTTCGGGTAACGTTGCCCAGTATGCCATTGAAAAATGCATGCAGATCGGCGCCAAAGTCGTTACGGTTTCTGATTCAAATGGTTGTGTTGTTGACCCGGCCGGCTTCACGCCCGAAAAGCTTGAACTGCTCATGGACATCAAGAACAACCGCCGTGAACGTTTGTCGACTTATGCCAAAGAAGCTGGTGTCACCTACGAAGAAGGCAAGCGCCCCTGGCATGTGCCCGTTGATGTTGCCATGCCCTGCGCAACCCAGAACGAACTGGAAATCGACGACGCCAAACTGCTCATCAAAAACGGTGTTCGCTGTATTTCGGAAGGTGCAAACATGCCGTCAACCATTGAAGCGGCCGATGCCTTCATTGAAGCCGGCGTTTTGTACGCACCCGGCAAGGCCAGCAACGCGGGTGGTGTTGCCGTTTCTGGTCTTGAAATGAGCCAGAACGCTGCACGCCTGTCATGGACCCGTGAAGAAGTCGATCACAAGCTCCATGCCATCATGCGTGACATTCACGAAAACTGTGTACGCTACGGTCAGCGTGCCAGCGGTGTCAACTATGTTGACGGCGCCAATATTGCCGGTTTCGTCAAGGTAGCCGACGCCATGCTGCAGCAAGGTGTTTACTAACCGGAGCCCGACATCGTGAACCGCAAGATAGGGTTGGCCCGCACCTGACCAGGAGCACCAAGGGCCAACCCCTTCTTTTTTATGGCCTGGCGCCTTGCTGGCCTTCGGGTTTTTCCTCATCTGCCTTTGTTTGGGCAGACACTTCGGTCAGCTTCGGATCATCCAGCTTGCCCGTTACCTGATAGTTCAGCGTCATGGCGCGCGACAGCGGCGCTTTAAGCAACCACTGGGTCAAGAACGCCCCCACCCCGACAATCGGGTTGATCACCATGCCCGCCAATGCTGCCCCGCTCATGTCCAGGTTGGGTGCAACTGCAGCGGTAAGGCCAAGCGTTTCATCAACAAGGTTGACGGTTCCCCCCAGCGTAATGCGGCCTACCGGGCCATCAACGTTGAAATTCTGTGTGCTCATGACGCCGCGATCAACCTGCAGGCTGCCCCCCACAGCGTCAAACGGATAGCCCTCACGAAACATGCCATCGGGGCTCAAGTCAAAT
>JBAYOZ010000061.1:0-9584 GCA_041677965.1 Pusillimonas sp. | reverse complement strand
TCACCCCAAGCAAGGCCAGAACCTTGACGACTTCCCCAACCTGAAGCGCTGGTTTGAAACCATCCAGGCCCGTCCGGCCACGCAACGTGCGTATGACAAGGCAGCACAAATCAACCCGCAACCAACGGTGCAGTCTGACGAAGCCAAGAAAATCCTGTTCGGCCAGGGTGCGCACACCATCAAGTAAGCGTTATGAAAAACATGTTTTCATCATCACGCGGGCTGTCGATAGCCGGGGCGCTGCTGGTACTTGCAGGCTGTGCCAGTTCGCCCAGCCCCAATATCACGCTTGTGCCGGCCGACAAGGTGGTTTCCCAAACCGAAAAAGACGGGCTGTTCACACAGCCCGTCAAGTTTGAGCGCACCAAACCCGGTTGCCGCGGCGAGTGCCCGAAACTGACGGTAAGCTCCATTGTGTTTCCAGGCCACACCAGGCTAACCGAGCTGGTCGACCATGCCTTGGCCATCATGACGGGTCTGAGCCCCGACCAGCGCCCGCCCTACGACACTATCGCTGGGTTCGAGCGTTACTTCTGGGAAACCGCCGCACCGCGTGACGATGTTTTTCTGGCTGCAAAAACGCGTTATCGCAGCCAGGGTCTTACCGTCATCGAGCTTGATTCGTGGCAGTACTTTACCGGTGCAGCCCATGGCGTTTCAGCCACCCGGTTCCTGAACTGGGACAACAACCGACAAATTGTGCTGGGCCTGGCGCAAATACTCGAGACCGGAAAAACAGCGGCCTGGGTAGATGCCCTGAAAGCGGCACATGGCCGCTGGCTTGAAACCCAAGACCCTTACACCGATGACCCCCAGGGCTATCTGCGTTTGTGGCCCTTCCAGCCCAGCGACAACTTTGCACTGACAGACCTGGGCGTGGTTGTGAAGTACGGCTCATATGAGCTGGCCCCGTATTCGTCAGGCCAGCCCGAGCTGCTTATCCCCTATGACGCCCTGCAGGGCATATTGCGCCCTGAGTTCTTGCCACGCGCGGTTTGATTGCGTTTTTTACTTGAAACGATCAAGGTCGAAATAACGAGAAGTGCCTTCGCTTTCACCCGGTTGGGCAGGGTCAGTCGACAGTTGCGGCCGGCCTTCAACCGGCAGCACTGACGGCGGGTTCAGCAAGGTTGGCGGCATGGGGGTCTGGTTGCCATCCATTTGCGACGGCATCGGGCGGCTGTCCGTACCCGTCATGGCCGAAGCGGCCTCGTTGCCGGTTATTAAATCAACCGCTGCAGGTACGGCGGCCTGGGCGGCATTGCGTGAGCGGGCCGCATTCCGTTGTGCCACGGTGTCTTTGATCAGCTTTTGCAGCCGGTCGGCCAGCGAACTGAAGTTCTTGTTGCGTGCCCAGTCGGCAGCGTCAAGTTTTGACAGGTTCTGCGTTGTTACCTCGGCACCTGCGGCCAGCAAGGCTCGCACGGTATCGTCATTGCCAGAAAAAGCCGCCATCATCAGTGGTGTCGTGCCATCGGGTGCGGGGGCATCAACAAGTGCCTTGTTGGCCAGCAGGTAGCGCACCATTTCAAGCTGCCCTTTCGATGCGGCATAGTGCAGCGGCGTCCAGCCCAGCCGATTGATTTCGGCACCGCGGGCAACCAGCGCCTTGGCACGGGTCAGATCGCCCACAATGGCCAGATACATCAGCGGTGTTTCGCCATTCTGGTTGGTGATGTTTACATTCAGGGCGCGGTGACTGGCCAGCAGGTCATAAACCCCCCAGGCCTGGTCCTGAATCGCCTGCATGATGGCGGGCTGGCCGTTGGCCGTCTTGACATTCGGGTCTTCGCCCAACGCCAGTTCGGTCTTGACCTTTTCGGTGCGGTCATTGGCAATGTCAACCCACCAGTTGGGCGAAACTGCAGCCACTGACGTGCTGAACACCAGTGCCAGCGTGGCAATACCGGTGCGCAACACCGGCGACCGGCTGAAACCCGATTTCAAATCAGCCATGCTGGCCTCCGTGGGGAATTTTATTGAACAGCCTGAAAAAGTTTTCAGTGGTCTGACGGGCAACTTGCGCTACGGTCATGCCACGCAACTCGGCAATTTTTTCTGCCACATGAATGACCCTGGAGGGATCATTTGTCTTGCCCCGATGCGGCACCGGGGCAAGATAAGGCGAGTCGGTTTCAATTAACAGGCGGTCAAGCGGCACCATGGCGGCAACGGCCTGAAGGTCAACGGCCTTCTTGAACGTGACGATACCTGACAGGGAAATATAAAAATTCATGTCAATCGCGGCCTGGGCCATTTCCCAGGATTCGGTAAAGCAGTGCAAGACGCCGCCGCACTGATCTGCGCCCTCTTCGCGCATAAGGCGCAAGGTATCTTCACGCGCATTGCGGGTGTGCACAATCAGGGGCAAGCCTGCCTGGCGTGCTGCCCTGATATGGGTGCGAAAGCGGTCGCGCTGCCAGTCAAGAGGTTCAGACAGGCGAAAATAATCAAGGCCGGTTTCACCAATGGCGACCACCTTGTCGGACGATTGTGCGCGTTCAACCAGCCCTTCTACCGTGGGTTCTTCAGCATCTTCGTAATCGGGGTGCACACCCACCGACGCGTAAAGACACGCATGCGGCTTGACCAGTTCGAGCAATCGGGGCCAGTTGGGCATGTTGACGCTGACGACAAGGGCATGACTGACCTGGTTTTGCTGCATACGCGCCAGAATGGCGTCAAGGTCCTGGGCAAGCTCGGGGAAATCAAGGTGGCAGTGTGAATCGACGTACATAAATAAACAGTGAAAAACGATGAGTTATTGTACCGGCCGGCGAGCCAATGCCAGAAGAATGCGTTGTGCCGTAGTGTGGGCAAGCAATTTGGCGTTCAGGGGGTGGTCGGCCAGCGCGCGCTGCTGTGTCAGCCAGCGGGCCGTGTCGGCCAGTGCCAAAGGCGATGCGGCCCTTGCAAGTTTCCCGGTATGCGCCGCAAGATCAGGGTAATAGCGGGCCGGCGCCGAATGCAAGGCCAGCATCAGGTCGACAAACCAGCGCTGCAATACATCGACCCATTCGGCGACTGCAATTTTTTCAAGGGCATCGGCCACCGGGCCCAGATCGGGTGTGGCCGGAGCCAGTGCGGCCTGGGCCAGTCGGGTCAACCACGGGGGGCAGGCCGACTCACCCTCTTGGGCGGCCTTGAGCGCCCTAAGGGGGGCACCGCCGGCGGCATCCAGCCAGGCTTGCGGGTCGTTAATGCCGTGCTCGCGCATCCAGTCCATGCACCAGTTATGGTCGGGCACGGCCAGAGGCAGGCGGCGACAGCGCGACACCAGGGTGGGTAACAAGCGGTCGGGCGCGTCGGCCACCAGCAAAAACACGGTATGTTCAGGGGGTTCTTCAAGTACCTTGAGCAAGGCATTTGCCGAAATCGCATTCATGGACCCGGCTGGATAAATCACCGCAACGCGGTAGCCACCACGGTGGGTGGCGGTGTTGAACCAGGTATGAAGCTGACGTAACTGATCAACACGGATGTCTTTGGACATGGTTTTTTTGGCGCCTCCCCCTTCAGGGGGATCAACCGGTTCCGTATCGTCTCCCTCAAGCGCAGCCACAGCATCGGGACGAATGCGCCGCAAATCGGGGTGGTTTCCAAGCGCCACCCACTGGCATGCGGAACACCGCCCGCACGCCATGCCCGACTGCGGGTTTTCGCATAACAAGGCCGTGGCAGCCGCCAGTGCGAATTGTGTTTTACCAATACCTGCAAGCCCGTGAATCAGCCAGGCATGTGCGAATCGTTCGCGATCAGCAAGCCAGCGTTGTGCGGTTTCTTGCTGCCAGGGCAAAAAAACCGGAATGACGGCGTCAGTCATGAGCCCCCGCGTCCTTGCTTTGAACATCGCCAACCCGCCCGCTGACCGTTTTCCCCGATTTCCAGTCAGCGACCAACGTTTCAATTTCCCGCTGCAGGGCTTCACGAATCGCGTCGATGGAATGTGTCGCATCTACGACAGTGAAACGTTCGGGATCAGCATCGACACGCAGGTGATACGCCTGACGAGTCCTTAAAAAGAAGGCCTCGTCTTCTTTTTCGAAGCGGTCGAGGATGCGTGTGGCCGACAGGCGGGCACGCGCCACCTCGAGAGGAACGTCAAACAGCCAGGTGCGATCGGGTTGCAGATCGGGATGCACCCAGGCTTCGAGCGTTTCGACAGCAGCACCGCCCAGTTCACGGCCCCCGCCCTGGTAGGCGAAAGTTGCATCGGTGAACCGGTCGCACAAAACCCAGGCCCCGCGGGCCAGGGCCGGACGGATGACCGTTTCAAGGTGTTCGCAACGTGCGGCAAACATCAGCAATGTTTCGGTTTTCAAATGCATGGGCTCGGCAAGCAACATACCGCGCAAGGTTTCACCCAACGGGGTGCCTCCGGGCTCGCGCGTGCAAACAACGTCTAACCCATGCGCTTGAAGGCGGGCCACCAGCCAGTCGACATGCGTGCTTTTACCGGCACCATCCAGCCCTTCAAGTGTTAGAAACAAACCCTGTTTGATCGTCATGACTTAGCGCCCAAGAATGTATTTGGCCACCGCACGATTGTGCTGGCGCAGGTTTTCAGAGAACTCGCTGGTGCCGTCGCCTCGGGCCACAAAATAAAGGTATTTGTGCTGCTCCGGGCTCAGGGCTGCCTCGAGGGCCGCGCGGCCGCTGCTGGCAATCGGTGTAGGCGGCAAGCCACCACGCGTGTAAGTGTTCCAGGGCGTGTCGGTTTGCAGGTCTGCCTTGCGTATGCGCCCCGTGTACTTGTCCCCCATGCCATAAATGACAGTTGGGTCAGTTTGCAAGGGCATGCCAATACGCAAGCGGTTGATGAACACCCCGCTTACCCGGCTGCGATCTTTGCTGTGCCCGGTTTCCTTTTCAATAATAGATGCCAGAATCAGCGCCTCGTAGGGTGATTTCAAGGGCAGCTCCGGGGTGCGTTTTGCCCATAGAGCCTCAAGCATCGTGTGTTGTGACGCATACGCCTGGCGCAAGATGTCGATGTCGGGCGTACCCGGCGCAAAAACATAGGTGTCCGGGTAAAACCAGCCCTCGGGGCTGATGCTGTCAATACCCAGCCGGGCCATGAGTTCCTGGTCGGTGACACCGTCCAGCGTCTGGCGAACATCGGGGTTTGTGCGCAGCGCCTGACGGATCTGTTCGTAAGTCCAGCCTTCGGGCAGGGTCATGCGGGTCAACAGCATGTCGCCACTGGCCATGCGCTCAAGCAAAACCAGCGGTGAGTCGCCCGCCTTGACTTCGTACGTACCGGCCTTGATGCGGGTATCAAACTCAAGCAGCCGCGCCAGTGTCACAAACAGGTCTTCTTGTATAGTGACCCCGTTAGTATTCATGCTGCGTGCAATGGCACGCAGGCCAGTGCCGCTTTCAACCGGAAAACGTGCAGTTTCACCTTGAATCTGTACCGGTGCATTAGCCCAATACCAGCCGCCACCAACCAGTGCGCCAGCACCCGACACGACCAGCAGCACTACCCCGATTACCAATTTTTTCAGAAAGCTTGTCATTCAGTTCCAGAAGACCGCGCAAGACCATAAAGCCCTGACGACAGCCCGACTATGCCTGCACCCGTGCAGAAAGATCGCTATCATAAAGCGTTAACCACCAACGTTTTTGATTGCCTTGTTTACGTATGACTGAAACCCCGTATACCGCCACCCTGCTGCCCGACCTGGCCGTCATTGAAGCCACCGGAGCAGACGCTGCCGCATTTTTGCATGGGCAATTGAGCAATGACATCAGTGGCCTGCCTGACGGCACGGCGTGCCTGGCTGCCTACTGCACGCCCAAGGGGCGCATGCTGGCCAGCCTGGTGGTATGGAAAGCCGGCAACGAACCCGAACCGGTGTACCGGGCTTTGGTCAAACGCGATATCGCACCCGCCATAGTAAAACGTTTGTCAATGTTTGTCCTGCGCGCCAAGGTCAAGATTTCACTGATGCCCGTGGTGCCGTTCGGGGTTACTGCCGGCCAGGCTGAACCTGCCGGTTCATCGGCTTGCCAGCTGGATACCTTGCCTGCACCCGGGCAAGCCTGGCAGGTAACCACAACCGGACAAGGGGTTTTTGTTGCCGCGCCGGTTGCCGTCGGGTCTGCAGCGCGCTGGTGGCTCACACCCGGCCAGTCAAACGATGCTGATCTGGCCCTCCCCCCCGCTAATGACGCCAGCCAATGGGCAGCCAACGACATCGCTGCCGGTTTCCCCTGGATTCAACTGGCTACCCAAGAGCTTTTCATTCCCCAGACCCTTAATTTCGACCTTATCGGGGGTGTCAGTTTCACCAAAGGGTGCTACCCGGGCCAGGAAGTCGTGGCGCGCAGCCATTATCGGGGCACCGTCAAGAGGCGCATGGCTCGCGGCACCGTAAATAATGCCGCACCTGATGCCAGCGAACTGCCCGGACAGGACACCTTTGACGCCAAGGCCCCCGGTGGGCCCGTCGGGCGCATTGTCAATGCCGTCAATGCCGGCGGCCAAATTCACGTGCTTCTTGAAGTACAACTGTCTGATATTGGCCAGGCCGACCTGCGTATTGGCAGCCCTGAAGGGCCAGCCATTACCCTTGCCAGCCTGCCTTATTCGCTAGAACCGCAAGTTTGAACTTACCGGCCCAGCATGGCCAACGGATGGGGTTCGGCATCGGGCCAGGGGGGCACGAAAAATGATTCGATCAGTGGGGTATCAACCTGCCCCACGGTTGCCGGTGACCACTTGGGGTTACCGGTTTTTTCAATCAACAAAGCCCTGATGCCTTCACGAAAATCAGCGCGTGCCGTTGCATTCAGTGCAACGGTGTATTCCATCTGAAATACCTGGGCCAACGACAAGTGACGACCCCGCTTGAGCATTTCAAACGCCAGGGCCAGCGTGGCCGGGCAGGCTTTTTTCAGGCGTTGTGCTGCTTGCGACAGCCAGGGATCGGCGTGCGTATCCAGGCCTGCCAGTGCCTGATAAACACGATGCCAGTCGGGCCCTGCACACCAGCGTGCCATTTGCGGTGCATGGCGCATTGCCTGCCCCGGTGTTGGTGTGTCCAGAGCCATGGTGTCAAGGCAGTTGTGAAGCACCGCATCGTTGACGGCACGATCTTTGCCCCAGGCTGCCTTGCCCAGTGCATCGACCAGGGCTTGCCATCCGGTATCGGGTAACACGTAATCGATAACGCCCAGGCCATGAGCATCGGCCGCACCAATGCTGGTGCCGGTCAGGGCCAGAAAGCGCCCCACCCCGGCGGGCATGCGATTGAGCAACCAGGTACCACCAACGTCGGGAAACATGCCAATGGTGGTTTCCGGCATGGCGAACCGGGTCAAGGGCGTACCCACCCGATGACTGGCCCCCATCATCAGCCCGGCGCCACCGCCCATGACAATACCGTTGGCCCAGCAAACCACCGGTTTGGTATAACAATGAATGTGATGATCAAGGGCGTACTCGACCCTGAAAAACGTTTTCAGATAGGCATTTGCCCACCCGTCGTGCGTGGGCACAGCGGGCAAGCCTGCGTAAATGGTTTGCAGGTCACCGCCGGCACAAAATGCCTTTTCACCACGGCCCCGCAACACGACCACGGCCACCGCCGGATCGGCCTCCCAGGCATTCAGCTGCGCCTGCAAGGCCTGGGCCATGTCCAATGACAAACCATTCAGGGTGTGCGGCTGGTTCAGCCACGCCACACCAATCTGGTAACCGCTTTGTGCAGGCAATGTTTCAAACAAGACCGGTGCAGTGCTGGAGGGCTGTGTCATGGGTTACCAGGCGTAAAGGATAAAAACAGAATGGCAGCATAACGAAGCGTCAGTGCCATGACAAGGCGCCCTCAGGACGACTGCGCAGCAATACGCCGGGCCTTGCGCATGCGGCCGGCGGCCAGTTTCCCGGCCCGCTTCTGGGCCAGCTTGTGCAGCGCACGGCGACGGCGCGATTCTTTTGGGTCAAAGTGCAGTGGCCGATAAATTTCGACACGGTCAGCATCGGACAAGACCTGGTCTAACGGGCAGGCTACCCCGTAAATGCCGACGGATACATCTTCATTGACAAGCCCGGGAAACGCATCGGCCGCACCACTGGCGGCCAACGCATCACCCACCGTGGTACCGGCAGGCAATACAAGCGCCTTGTGCCAGATACGATCTGGCCAGGCCAGCACGAGTTCGACCCGAACATCGGCGCCGTCACTTTCGGCTATCTGTGCGTCAGCCATGTCGGTCTTGGGCGCGTTGGGTGAATGAATCAATAAAGCTGGTGGCAATACGGTTGAAAACCGGGCCAACTACCATTTCAAGTGCCCGGTTTGAAAATGCGTATTCCATGGTGTAAACCACCTTGCAGGCATCAGGGGCCAGTTCCTTGAATTCCCACTTGCCCGACAGATGTGAAAACGGGCCGTCAACCAGTTCGAAGTCAATCTGGTGCGGGTAGTCATGGCGGTTTCTTGTAGTGAACGTTTGCTTGATACCCGCAAAACTGATGGTAATTGATGCCTGCATGCCATGGTCGTCGCGCGATTGAACCACCGCACCACCACACCAGGGCATGAATTCGGGGTATTTTTCAACGTCGGCAACCAGATCGAACATCTGGGCGCAGGTATGAGGAACAAGAACAGATCGTTGAACAGTATGCATTGAATGAAGTTAGTCGCTAGAATGTCAGGTTCATTTTACCGTTTATAGCTTTACCTATACATGAGCATCGTCGAAAACCGCAAAGCCACCCACGACTACTTCATCGAAGAGCGCTTCGAGGCCGGTCTTGTCCTTGAGGGCTGGGAAGTCAAAGCCATCAGGGCGGGCCATGTTCAGATCAAGGAAAGCTACGTTATCGTGCGCGATGGCGAACTGTTCATCATCGGCATGCATATCAGCCCGCTGGCCACAGCATCCACGCATGTTCACCCGAACAACACCCGCACCCGCAAACTGCTGTTGCGGGCCGAAGAAATCAGCAAGCTTATTGGCAAGGTCGAGCAGCGCGGCTACACCCTGGTACCGCTGAACCTGCACTACAAAAATGGCCGTATCAAGCTTGATTTTGGGCTTGGGCGCGGCAAAAAACTGCACGACAAGCGCGATACCGCCCGCGATAAAGACTGGGCGCGCGAAAAAGAACGCTTGCTAAAGCACGACACACGCAAGAAAGATTAAGCAGCTCGTTTCATCTGCCGTCTTATTGACTCGGGCCAGCGCAGGCAGGCTCATCGCCTGCTTCGGCCCGGCCCTCAGTCACCGGTCCGGATGCCCAGCTCCTGGCACTTCCGGGTCAGCGTATTGCGACCAATTCCCAATCGTTGGGCAGCCTCGGCTTTACGATCCCGACTGTGGCGCAATGCGGTGGTAATCAGGCAACTTTCAAACTCCCGTGTCAGGGTGGCCATGATGGCCGGCTCATTGCGGTCAAGTTTTTCTTGTGCGGTGCGTGCCAGCAGATCTTTCCACTGCGCCAGCAACGACTGGCCGGCCGCCGCTGACACCGTCGTTGCCGATGTCTCTGACCCTGAAACAGATGGCTGCACGGCCTGTGCATTGCCCGTCGTGGTCTCAAGACGATGTGCGTTGGCCGCCGAAATCTC
>JBAYOZ010000060.1:0-9678 GCA_041677965.1 Pusillimonas sp. | reverse complement strand
GGCAGCAGTGTCTGGGGTGCTGTGGTGGGGTCGGGTCTTATCCTTACCCTCAAAGACCAGATCCAGAACGTTTTGCCCAAGCTGCTGAATACAACAGCCAACTTCGAGCTGGTGGTGTTCGGTATCCTGATGGTGCTTATGCTTCAGTATGCCCGTGACGGTGTCTGGCCCATTTTTGCTTCCTTCTGGCGCACCATTACCGGTCAGACGGCTCAGCGCAAGCTGCCACCGCCACCCGAAGCCGAGGCGCTGCCCATGCGTGCACGTCCCGAGGCTGGCACACTGGTGCTTGAAGTCGACCAGGCACGCAAAGAGTTTGGCGGTCTGGTTGCAGTTAACAACATCAGCTTCAAACTCAAGGCTGGTGAAATCATGGGGCTCATCGGGCCGAACGGTGCCGGTAAAAGTACGACATTCAACCTGATTACCGGTGTTTTGCCGACCACATCGGGTCGTGTCGAGTTCCTGGGTAATCGTCTTGACAAGCTGCCTTCGCGCGAAATTGCCCGTCTTGGGGTGGGGCGCACATTCCAGCATGTCCAGTTGCTGCCGACCATGACTGTGCTTGAAAACGTCGCCATTGGAGCGCACTTGCGCCGTAATGTCGGTGTGGTTTCCGCAGCCCTGCACACCGAGCGTCGTAGCGAGGCCGAACTTCTGAACGAAGCGGCCAAGCAGCTGCAACGTGTCGGTCTGGGTGACTACCTGTACGAACAGGCAGGCAATCTGGCCCTGGGTCAGCAGCGCATTCTTGAAATTGCGCGTGCGTTGGCTGCCGATCCTGTCTTGCTGTTGCTTGACGAGCCGGCCGCCGGCCTGCGCTACAAAGAAAAGCAGGAATTGGCCAAGGTGCTCGACCAGCTGCGTAAAGAAGGTATGAGTATTCTGCTGGTCGAACACGATATGGACTTCGTCATGAACCTGACCGACCATCTGGTTGTCATGGATTTCGGCACCAAAATCGCCGAAGGCTTGCCGTCTGAAATCCAGACCAATCCAGCCGTACTCGAAGCCTATCTGGGCGGTATTGACGACGATCTCGATCTTGATGAAGAGGGCGCACCAGCCGCCGCGCCAGCGACTGCCGGGGGAACAGCATGACAACGACAGAAAAACCACTTTTGCATGTAAACAACCTGGTCAGCCAGTATGGCAAGGTTACCGCGCTGGCCGGCGCCAACATCACTGTGCCGCCCGGCAGTATCGTGACCGTCATTGGCGGTAACGGTGCGGGCAAGTCCACCATGCTCAATTCCATCATGGGCTCATTGCCCATTGGCGGAAGCAGTGTTGGCCAGGTCAGTTACCTGGGGACCGATGTGTCTGGCTGGCAGGTCGAGAAGCGCGTGGCCGGTGGCATGTGCCTGGTGCCCGAGTCGCGTGAATTGTTTGGCAGCATGTCTGTAGAAGACAACCTGTTGCTTGGGGGCTTTCGCTTGTACCGTGCCGGCGTATCGGGCTGGCGCGAGAAAATCGAAGAGGTTTTCGAACTGTTCCCGCGTCTCAAAGAGCGTCGAACCCAAGAGGCCGGTACGCTGTCGGGTGGTGAACGCCAGATGCTGGCTGTCGGGCGTGCCCTGATGGGGCAGCCCCAGTTGCTGATGCTCGACGAGCCCAGTCTGGGTCTGGCACCCCGTATCGTTCGGGAGATCTTCCAGATCATTGCGCGCTTGCGTCGCACCGGGGTGTCTATTTTGCTGGTCGAACAAAATGCCCGTGCCGCCTTGCAGGTTGCCGATTACGGCTATGTGCTGGAAACCGGTGAAATTGTCCTGGAAGGCCCCGCCAAAGACCTGGCCGATAACCCGCGCGTTATCGAAAGCTATCTGGGTCTGGGTAACAAGAAAGAAACGGAAGAACACGCCTGATGGCGGCGTGCTTTACCTGCCCTTAAGGCGGCGGGTAAAGCACGCCGGGTTCGGGGCACAAGACTTCGGTCTTGTGCCCTTTTTGTCGTTTTATGGCGATTATTTCAAGGGCCCGTTGGCGGTAGTCGTTTGCCTGACGGTGACTTTACTGTTCGTAAAGTTCAGGCGTATTGACTGTTTGCAGCCCGCGCATTGACCAAGGTACCGCCCTGAATGACGTAGAACTGATCGGCAAGGTCGACAGCGCTACCGGGTGCATCGCTGGCCATGACAATGGTGTAGCGTTGTTCTTTCAGCATGGCAAGTGCACGCGCCATGGCCGAGGCTACGATGGGGTTGATGCTGTCGTTGATTTCATCAAGCAGCAACACGTTGGTACCCAGCCGCAGGGCCCTGGCAACAGCCAGCAACTGGCGTTCCGGGGTGTGAAGGTGGCCGATGGGCTGGTGCTGGAATGGCTTGAGCACCGGAAAGATGTCGTAGATGTCGGCCAGCGACATGCCGCCACCCAGGGTAGATTCGCCTTCAACAGGTAGCAGCAGGTTTTCTTCGCAGCTCAGGTCGTCTATCAGGTAGTGTTCTTCCGGGCAGTAGCTGAGGCCAAGGGGCTTGATGCTGTGCGGTGGTAAATGAATTGACTCTGTGCCGTTGATTCGTACCGACCCGCTGCGAGACCCAGCCAGCCCAAGCAGGGTACGTAATACGGTAGTGCGGCCTGACCCGTGACGGCCCAGAATGCAGACCAGTTGCCCAGGGTGGACCGTAAGGTTGATGTCGCGCAAGACATGGGCCGTGTCGTACCAGGCGTTCAGGTCGCGCACGTCAAGGGCGGGGTGTGACATGGAGCCCCCTTCATTCTTTTGTAAGCCGTTATTTTGTGGGTATGGATGACGCCTGATCAGTATCGCGCGGCGCGCAGCGTAACTCTATCGGGGTTTGTCATACCCTATGGTAATCCCCGATCAGGCGGGCCGGTGTCGCTTGCGTTGACCTTTGCGCGGGCAGGCCACTGTGCGCGTGTGCGTCAGGCTGCTGCAGATTTATGCGTGTATTCGCACAGGTCGGCAATGCCGCACTGCCCGCATTTCGGTGTTCTGGCCACGCAGATGTAGCGCCCGTGCAGCAAGATCCAGTGGTGCGCATCAACCAGGAATTCTTTGGGCACCAGGCGTACCAGGCGGTTTTCAACCTCGAGCACATTTTTGCCGGGGGCTATGCCGGTGCGGTTTGATACCCTGAAAATATGGGTGTCGACCGCCATGGCGGGTTGGCCAAATGCAGTATTAAGCACCACGTTTGCCGTTTTACGGCCAACGCCGGGCAGCGCTTCCAGTGCTTCACGGCGGTCGGGAACCTGCCCGCCGTGCCTCAGCAGCAACAGACGACAGGTTTCAATAACGTTTGCCGCTTTGGTTTTATACAGGCCAATGGTCTTGATGCAGCCGGTAAGGCCCTCAAGGCCCAGATCCAGAATGCCCTGGGGGGTGCCATATTGCGGGAAAAAGCGTGCCGTGGCGATGTTGACGGCCTTGTCAGTGGCCTGTGCCGACAGCATGACGGCGATCAGTAGCTGGAACGCGTTGTCGTAGTGCAGTTCGGTGGTCGGATTCGGGTTGGCGGCTTTCCAGCGGCTGAAAATTTCGTGTCGCTTGGTTTTGTTCATGCCTGTTGCTGGCGCTTTGCGCGGGCCCTGGCCAGCGCCTGGGCGATGGCCTGTTGTCGTGTCTGTGCATCGCCATTGGCGGCCGTACTGAGTGCGGCTTTGTTGCTGAGTGTGCGGGCCGCCAGCGGCTGGTTTTCCGGGTGCTTTTGCCGCAGTCGGGCTTGACGGCGCTGGTGGTGCTGGCGAGCCGCCGCAGCGTGTGTTGGTGTCCACTCGTAACCGGCCGGATGCAGGCTGATGCAGTCAACCGGGCAGGGCGGCAAACATAATTTGCACCCTGTGCACAGGTCGGGCACCACGGTATGCATCATTTTGTTGGCCCCGACGATGGCATCAACCGGGCAGGCCTGTATGCACAGGGTGCAGCCAATGCAATGGGCTTCATCGATATGAGCCAGCACCAGCGGGCCCGGTTCGCCGCATTCGGGGTCAAGTACGGGTTCCGGACGCTGCAGCAACACGGCCAGGGCGTGCACCCCGGCCTGCCCGCCGGGTGGGCAGCGGTTGATGGCTTCGTTTTGGCCTGCTATGGCTTCGGCGTAAGGGCGACAGCCATCGTAACCACATTGCGTGCATTGCGTTTGTGGCAAAAGGGCGTCGATCTGGTCGGCTAAAGCCTTGGTGCGCATATGGTCGGGTCAGGCGTGCTGACGGAAAAATTGCGCCAGTTGCGGGGCGATGGTTTCGCGCCAGCGTCGTCCGGAAAAAATGCCGTAGTGACCACACGCGGGGGCGGTGTAATGCTGCTTGCGGTCTTCGGGAATGTTCTGGCACAACGACTGGGCCGAGCGGGTCTGGCCTTGCCCGGAGATGTCGTCAAGCTCACCTTCAATGGTGAACAGCGCAACAGTGGTGATGGCCCCCGGGTCTACCCGTTTGCCATCGATTTCCCATTCGCCCCTGGGCAGCAGCTGGCGCTGGAACACGACGTCGATGGTGTCAAGGTAGAACTCGGCCGGCATATCAAGGACGGCGTTGTACTCATCGTAGAAGCGCTGATGGGCGACAGCATCGCTGTTATCGCCCTTGATAAGGTTGAGGTAGTAATCGTAGTGCGACTGCGCGTGACGGTCGGGGTTCATGGCAATGAAGCCCGAGTGCTGCAAAAAGCCGGGGTATACCTTGCGGCCAAAGCCGGGGTATTTGGCAGGTACGCGATGAATCAGATTGTCGGCAAACCAGCGGTAAGACTTCTTGACTGCCAGCTCGTTGACCTGGGTGGGTGACTCGCGCGTGTCGATGGGGCCGCCCATAAGCGTCATGGTTTTTGGCAGGCAGGTGTTGTTTTCTGCGGCCATCAGTGACACAGCGGCCAGCACGGGCACCGTGGGCTGGCAGACGGCAACAATGTGGGTATCGGGGCCCAGGAATTCAATGAATTCGCGAATATAGGCAATGTAGTCGTTCAGGTGAAACGACCCGTGGCGCAGCGACACCATACGGGCGTCAACCCAGTCAGTGATGTAGATGTCGTGGCTGGGCAACAGCGCCTTGACCGTATCACGCAACAGTGTGGCGTGGTGCCCCGATAACGGCGCCACCAGCAGTACGACAGGGTCGCGGGTGTCGGCAGGAGCTTCGCGCCTGAAATGCACCAGGTTGCAAAAAGGTTTTGCAAGGGCGGTTTCATCGTGGACCGCAACGGTTTGGCCGTTGATTTCGGTGGTGGGCAGACCCCATTGGGGCTTTTCGTATTCTTTGCCTAATCGATGAACCAGCGAGTAACTGGCCGCAATCTGGCGCGAGACCGGGGTGTACGCCAGAGGGCTGTACGGGTGTGTGAACAGTTGCGAGCTTTGGCCGGTGAAATAGGCCAGCGGGTTCAGGAACGCACGTTGAAATTCGTGGAAGTCATAAAGCAAGATGTTCTCCTACCAGTAGTTTTCAACGGCCAGGTTACCTGGAACACCACGTCGGCCTGCTGCAAACCCTTTGGTTTTTAGCAGGTTACGGGCGTCGGTAACCATGGCCGGATTGCCACAGAGCATGATTTTGTGAGTGGCCGGGTCAAGCGCAGTGTTGGCCAGGGTTTCAAGCTGGCCGTTTTCGATAAGGGTCGTGATGCGGGCCCTTGGGGTGTCGGGCAGGGATTCCTGGGTTGGTATGGGCAGGTAGGTGAACCGCGCCTTGAAAGGCGCGGTACCGGCGCTGGCTTGCCAGCGGGCAATCTGTTCAGCATACGCCAGTTCGGCGCATGTGCGTACCCCGTGCACCAGAATAATATGCTCGAAGGCCGACCAGGTGGCCGTGTCGTGCAACATGGACAGGTAGGCTGACAGACCAGTGCCGGTTGCAACAAGCCACAGCGTGCCGCCCGGTTCGAAGCGGTCAATGGTCAGGAAACCAAAAAGTGTGCGGTCAAGGTAGATGTCGTCGCCGGGTTCAAGACGGGCCAGGCGCGGGCTGAACTCACCGTCGGGAACAACAATGGCATAGAACTCGAGTGGCGATTGCGCCGGGCCATTGACCAGCGAGTAAGCCCGCCATAGTGTCGGCCCCGCATCGGGCTGGTCGGGTGCGGCAAGGCCCAGGCGCGCAAACTGGCCTGCCTTGAATTCAAAGCCGTCAGGGCGACTGACCGTGATTGAAAACAGTTTGCCCGGCACCCATTCATGGGTGCCCAGTATGGTGGCTTTGGTGTACTTGCTGTCGGTCATGCGTTAGCGCTGCAGATACTTTTCTTTGTCGGCTACGCCATTCCATTGGTCGGCGTCGGGCAGTCCTTCTTTTGAGCGGCTGATAGACCCGAATACCGGCGTCAGTTCGGCATTGATGGCAATGAAACGAACCTGGTCTGCCGGCAAGTCTTCTTCGGCAAAAATGGCATTGGCCGGGCACTCGGGTACACAGACTGCACAGTCAATGCACTCGTCGGGGTCAATGACCAGAAAATTGGGGCCTTCGCGAAAGCAGTCAACTGGGCAGACATCGACACAGTCGGTGTACTTGCACTTGATACAGTTTTCGGTAACAACGTGAGTCATGAGACGCTCCGGAAAGTAAACATTGCAATAGTCAACCGCACAGAAACAACCTGAATGGCGTTAAACATTACAATGCACACTTGAATGCTTTGGGCGCAAACATTTGCGCCCACCATTTTACTCAATAAAAATTGGGTACACACTCTAATTCCGGGCAGCCTTTGCCCCGAACGCATTTTCGGCTTCCTGTTCGAATGATTATTACCTCTTTGCTCGACACTGATCTGTACAAGTTCACCATGATGCAAGTGGTGCTGCACCAGTTTCCGGCGGCCCAGGTCGAGTATCGGTACAAGTGCCGCACCCCTAATATCAGCCTGTCACCGTACCTGGATGAAATCCGCGCCGAGATCCATTCGCTGTGCCAGCTGAAATTCACTGAAGAAGAGCTCGACTACTTGCGCAGCCTGCGGTTCATGAAAAGCGATTTCATCGATTTTTTGGGCTTGTTTCATCTGCCCGAAAAGTGCATTCATGTCGGGTTGGGCGAGGCTGAGGGTGAAATTTCAATTTCCGTGAAAGGGCCCTGGCTGCACACAATCCTGTTCGAGATTCCGGTGCTGGCCATTGTCAACGAGGTGTATTTTCGCAATACCTGCACCGAACCGGCCTGGGATGAAGGGCGGCAGCGCTTGCAGCAAAAAATGCAACTGGTCACTGATGACCCGGCGCTGGCCGATTTCCGCGTGGCTGAATACGGCACTCGCCGGCGTTTTTCCAAACAGTGGCACGATGAGGTGGTGCGCACCATGAAAGCCCAGATGGGGGTTCATTTTGCCGGTACCAGCAATGTCATGATGGCCATGAACCACGAGGTGTTGCCGTTGGGCACCATGGCGCACGAATATTTGCAGGCCTGCCAGGCGTTGGGCCCGCGTTTGCGCGACTCGCAGGTGTTCGCCCTTGAAGTGTGGGCCAAAGAATACCGGGGTGACCTGGGTATTGCCTTGTCTGATGTCTATGGTATGGATGCGTTCCTGCGCGACTTCGATATGTATTTTTGCAAGCTGTTCGATGGGGCACGCCATGATTCGGGCGACCCGTTCAACTGGGGCGAGCGCATGCTGGAGCACTACCAGGCCAATCGCACCGATCCGCGCACCAAGACACTGATCTTTTCCGATGCGCTGACCATTCCTCTGGCCATCGAGCTGGCCCGCCGATTTGCCGGGCGCTGCAAGGTGTCGTTTGGTATTGGCACGAACCTGACCAACGACCTGGGGCATGAGCCCTTGCAAATTGTCATGAAAATGGTGCGTTGCAATGGGCAGCCAGTCGCCAAGGTGTCAGATTCCCCGCAAAAAACCATGTGCGACGACAAGGCGTATCTGGCGTATTTGCGACAGGTTTTTCAGTTGCCGCCAGCGTGATCGGGCCGGTTTTCAGGTGTTCGGTCATGGCGGGTTTTCTGCAGCGCGGTTTATGTTCGGTTCAATACATCCAGTAATCACTTCAACACAGTCAACGAGGTCAACATGAGCGACATCAAACGCCTTGAAATGGGCAAGCGTCTTTCAGAAGTAGCCGTTCACAACGGCGTAGTGTATTTGGCAGGGCAGGTACCCGCCGATGCCAGCAAAGATATTGAAGGCCAGACAGCCGAGGTTCTGGCAGCAATTGATCGCTTGCTGGCCAGCGCCGGGTCCGACAAAACCCGCATTCTCATGGCCCAGATTTTCCTGGCCAACATGCAAGAGTTCGACGGCATGAACAAGGCCTGGGACGCCTGGGTTCCGGCCGACAATGCGCCGCCCCGTGCAACCGTCGAGGCCCGTCTGGCCAATGCTGATCTGAAAGTCGAGATCGTCATCAAGGCGGCGGTCGCGGCCTGATTTTCCGGAGCAGTAATGTCTGAAGCGCCTGATCTGTCTTTCGAAGCTCCTTTTGATGAAGCCTGGTTTGAGGCAGTCACCGACGGCTTTGACCAGACAGAACAGGCACAGATGCAGCGCGCCGTGCAATGGGTCCGCGACCCGTTGCGTGGCGAGTGCGCAATCACAGGCGAGCCACTGGCCTGGCATGCTGCCGCAGTGGCGCTTATTCTGGTGGGGTTGGGCTCTGACGCCGCGACCCGCATCAGTGCGGTGCTGGCTACCGTGCGTGACGAGGCGCTGTTCGATCCCACGCCGAAAAAAGATCCTCTGGTCAAGATGTTTGGTGCAGAGGTTGCAACCATGGTGCATGGTGCGCGGGCCCTGCTTCGGCTGGGGTACATTGCGGGCCAGAATGCGTCCAGCAGCAAGGCCGAGGCCGACCAGAAAGAAAAGCAGCGAAAAATGGTGCTGGCCATGGCTGCAGATCTGCGCATTGTCATGCTGAGGCTGGCGTCCCGGTTGCAGTCTTTGCGCTGGTATGCCAGCTCCAAACGGCCCTGCCCGCCCGGGTTCGCCCGGGAAACCATGACCGTGTTCACGCCACTGGCCAATCGCCTGGGTATCTGGCAGGTCAAATGGGAAATGGAAGATCTGGCTTTTCGCTTTCTTGAGCCCGATACGTACAAAGAGATTGCGCGCCAGCTTGAAGACAAGCGTGTCGAACGCGAAGCGCTTATCAATCGCGTGGTGCACGATTTAGGCCAGGCGCTGGATGCTGCGGGTATCCGCGCCGAGGTTTCCGGTCGCCCCAAGCACATTTACAGCATCTGGAACAAGATGCGCAACAAAAGCCTGAAGTTCTCGCAATTGTTCGATTTGCGTGCACTTCGGGTCATTGTCGAAGACGAACGCGATTGTTACGGTGTTCTGGCGCAGGTTCATGCCATGTGGACGCCGGTGTCTGACGAGTTCGACGATTACATCGCCCGACCCAAACCCAATGGGTATCGTTCGTTGCACACCGTGGTCAGTGATCACGAAGGCAAGACCTTCGAGATACAGATCCGCACGCGTGAAATGCACGAGTTTGCCGAGTATGGCATGGCAGCGCACTGGCGTTACAAAGAGGCCGGTCGCAAAGGCGGTACCCAGGTCGCGTCCGGTGACTATGAACGCAAGGTGACCTGGATGCGTCAGTTGCTGGCCTGGGGTGGCTCCGGGTCGGGGCAGGCGGTTAAAAACCTGTTTGATGACCGTATTTATGTCATGACGCCGCAAGCACGCGTGATTGAATTGCCCGCTGGTGCCACGCCGGTTGATTTTGCCTATTATCTGCACACCGACCTGGG
>JBAYOZ010000059.1:0-9699 GCA_041677965.1 Pusillimonas sp. | reverse complement strand
TAAAGAGTATTGGTTTTTATTTCGGGCGACAACCTGAACAGGGCAGGGTTTTCCCGTGAAATCGTGAAAAAAGTTTAAGCTTGAAGCAAGCTGGTGCATGATTGTTCAACAATAGTGAGCGATTGCACCAGAACAGCAAGGTGACTACCCGCCTTCGCGAACACTGCCAGGGGCTATCTCCTGCCTGCTACACGCAAGGGTGCTCCCTGCCGGGCACATCGGCAAAAAAAAACCCGGGCCAGGCCCGGGGTTTTTTAGTACAGCGGCGACACGCATGTCGCTACCGACGCATCAACGCTTATTCAGCGTCTTCAGCACCGTCAACGTCTTCAACTTCAGGACGGTCGACCAGTTCCATGTAGGCCATGGGGGCGTTGTCACCCTGACGGAAACCCATTTTCAGAACACGGGTGTAACCACCGTTGCGTGCCTGGTAACGGGGGCCGAGTTCGGCGAACAGTTTAACGACAGCATCGCGGTCACGCAGGCGGGCAAACGCAAGGCGCTTGTTGGCCAGTGTGGGCTCTTTACCCAGAGTGATCAGGGGTTCGATAACGCGGCGCAGTTCTTTGGCCTTGGGCAACGTGGTTTTGATCGCTTCGTGAGTGATCAGCGAAACAGCCATGTTGCGGAACATTGCCAGACGGTGGCTGCTGGTGCGGTTGAGTTTACGTAATCCACTACGGTGACGCATGATATTTCCTTTGAATCTTGGGCGCCTGACCCGAAAAAACGGGCCCGACGAGGTTAAACAGCTCTTCTATCGGGGATAGCCCGCGGGCTGTTGGATCAAAACCCGGACCACACCGTGTGAACCGGGCAAAAAAGGGACTTAGGGACGCTCGAGGCCCAGGGGCGGCCAGCTTTCCAGCTTCATGCCCAAGGTCAGGCCACGTGCTGCCAGAACTTCCTTGATTTCGTTGAGCGACTTGCGACCCAGGTTCGGGGTTTTGAGCAATTCGTTTTCGGTACGCTGGATAAGGTCGCCAATATAGTAAATATTTTCGGCCTTGAGGCAGTTAGCAGAACGCACGGTAAGTTCAAGGTCATCGACCGGACGCAACAGAACAGGGTCAATCTGCTCTTTGCTGCCACGAGGACCTGCAGGGACATCGGCGTCTTCGCCATCGCTGGCCAGCGATGCAAACACCGAAATCTGGTCCATCAACAAGCGTGCCGACTGGCGCACGGCTTCTTCGGGCGTGATAACACCGTTGGTCTGGATGTCGAGGATGAGTTTGTCAAGGTCGGTACGCTGTTCGACGCGAGCGCTTTCAACCGCATAGCTGACACGACGAATGGGGCTGAACGAGGCATCAAGCACGATGCGGCCAATGGTGTGCTGGCGGTCTTCGGCCAATGCGCGCACGTTACCAGGAACGTAACCACGGCCTTGCTCGACCTTGATCTGCATTTCAAGCAAGCCGTCGTCGGTAAGGGTGGCAATAACGTGGTCGGGGTTGATGATTTCAACGTCGTGCGGCAGTTCGATGTCACTGGCCAGTACAGAACCAGGGCCTTGCTTGCGCAGGGTCAGGGTGACTTCTTCGCGATTGTGCAGCTTGAATACCACGCCTTTGAGGTTCAGCAGGATGTCAACGACGTCTTCACGCACACCTGGCAAGGTGGAGTATTCATGCACAACACCGGTAATCTGGACTTCGGTGGGGGCGTAACCCGCCATGGAAGACAACAGGATACGGCGCAGGGCATTACCCAGCGTGTGGCCATAACCGCGCTCGAAGGGCTCCATGATGACCTTGGCATGGTTCTTGGCAATGGCTTCGACCTCGATTGAACGGGGCTTGAGAAACACTTGAGACGACATTTTGATTCCTTTTCAATACCCTCGGCTCGTTACACCGATAAGGCTGACGGATTTTTGACAGGCAGACCGGTTCGCGGTGAATTGCGATACGGGCTGCGGGGCAGGGACTATCACTGCAAAGCCCACTTCCCGGAAAAGACCGGAAAGTGGGCCTGTATCTGTTGCCACACCAGGCCCGAAAGCCTGGCACATGCGCCAGAAATTAACGCGAATACAATTCAACAACCATCGATTCGTTGACGTCGCGAGCAACGTCGGCGCGATCAGGAGCCGATTTGAATGTACCGGTCAGCTTGCTGGAGTCGACTTCAACCCACTGGGGGAAACCGATACCTGCAGCCAGGTCGAGTGCTTCGCGGATACGGGCTTGCGATTTCGACTTTTCACGGATGCTGACAACGTCGCCAGCCTTGACCAGCATCGAGGCGATGTCGGCGGTGCGGCCATTGACTTCGATAGCGCGGTGGTTCACCAGCTGGCGTGCTTCAGCGCGTGTCGAGCCAAAACCCATACGGTAAACGACGTTGTCGAGGCGCGATTCCAGCAACTGAATCAGGGTCTCGCCAGTGTTGCCACGACGACGCTCAGCTTCAGCAAAGTATTTGCGGAACTGCTTTTCAAGAACGCCATACATGCGCTTGAGTTTTTGCTTTTCACGAAGCTGCAGACCGTAGTCGGATGTACGGGCACCCGATGTACGACCGTGCTGACCGGGCTTCGATTCAAGTTTGCACTTGGAATCGAGCGAACGGCGTGCGCTTTTCAGGAAAAGATCGGTACCCTCGCGACGCGAGAGCTTGCATTTAGGTCCAATGTAACGTGCCATGATGCTTCCTATTAAATGCGACGGCGCTTGGGCGGACGGCAGCCGTTGTGCGGAACGGGTGTGATATCGGAGATGCTGGTGATCTTGATACCCAACGCGTTCAATGCACGAACCGACGATTCACGGCCAGGACCGGGGCCCTTGATGCGAACTTCGAGGTTCTTGATGCCATATTCGAGCGCAGTACGGCCTGCCGATTCGGCAGCCACCTGAGCGGCGAACGGTGTGGATTTACGCGAGCCTTTAAAGCCAGCGCCACCCGACGTCGCCCACGACAGGGCGTTACCCTGGCGATCGGTGATCGTGATGATTGTATTGTTGAAGGACGCGTGGACGTGCGCAATGCCGTCGGATACGACCTTCTTGATTTTCTTGCGTACGCGAGCAGCGCCGCTATTTGCTTTCGCCATCTTCTAGTCCTCGATTATTTCTTCAGGGAAGCAGCTGCACGACGCGGCCCTTTACGGGTGCGCGCATTAGTGCGGGTACGCTGACCACGCACTGGCAGACCACGCTTGTGGCGCAGACCACGATAGGTTCCCAGGTCGATCAGACGTTTGATAGAGAGTTGTACTTCGCGACGCAGATCGCCTTCTACGATGAATGCACCGACGTGTTCACGAATGCGCTCGAGTTCTTCGTCAGTAAGGTCTTTGACCTTTTTGGTGCGCTCAATGCCGGACGCGTCACAAATTTGACGGGCACGGGTCGGGCCAATACCAAAAATAGAGGTAAGACCGATTACGGCGTGTTTGTGCGGCGGAATGTTGATGCCAGCAATACGGGCCATGACTGTTCCTTGTTAAATCTGTTACGTTTCGGCTTAGCCTTGACGCTGCTTGTGACGGGGATCGGTGCAGATAACACGTACCACGCCGTGACGTTTGATAACTTTGCAATTACGGCAAATTCGTTTTACCGATGCCATTACTTTCATGGTTGACTCCTAGTTTCCTTTAGCCGGGCCGCTTATTTGGAGCGGAAAACAATTCTGGCACGTGAGAGGTCATAGGGCGTGAGCTCCACTGTGACCTTGTCACCCGGCAGAATCCGGATGTAATGCATGCGCATCTTGCCTGAAATGTGACCCAATACGATGTGTCCGTTTTCGAGCTTGACGCGAAAAGTTGCGTTGGGCAGGTTTTCTACTACTTCACCCTGCATTTGAATGACGTCATCTTTTGCCATTTCTGTTTACCGCATTGGCAGACCCGCACCCTTGAAGTTTGCCTTCTTGAGCAACGAATCGTACTGGTGGGACATCATGTAGGCCTGTACCTGCGCCATGAAATCCATAGTGACCACCACAATAATCAAGAGTGAGGTACCACCGAAGTAGAAGGGTACATTCCAGCGCATCTGCATGAACTCGGGCATAAGGCACACAAGCGTAATGTAGATGGCACCCACCAGGGTCAGGCGCATAAGGATCTTGTCGATATAGCGCGCGGTCTGGTCGCCCGGACGGATGCCCGGGATGAATGCACCACTTTTCTTCAGGTTATCTGCAGTCTCGCGGCTGTTGAACACCAATGCCGTATAAAAGAAGCAAAAGAAGATGATCAGTGCCGAAAACAGCGTGATGTAAAGCGGCTGCTGCGGTGACAGGGCGGCGGCAAGGTCGCCCAGCCAGCTCATGCTGGGGCTGCTGGAAAACCAGCTGGTAACAGTGGCCGGCAGCAAGATCAGCGATGACGCGAAAATGGGCGGAATAACACCAGCCATGTTCAGCTTCAGGGGCAGATGCGAGCTTTGACCGCCATACACCTTGTTACCCACCTGGCGCTTTGCATAGTTGACTGTGATACGACGCTGACCGCGTTCAACGAACACGACAAAGTACGTAACAGCCACAGTAAGCACCAGAATAAACAGGGCAGACAAGATGGACATGGCATCGGTACGAACCAGATCAAGAAGACCGGACAAGGCACTGGGCAAACCAGCAACAATACCCGCGAAAATCAAGATGGAAATACCATTGCCCAGACCCCGTTCGGTGATCTGTTCACCCAGCCACATGACAAACATTGTGCCAGTGACCAGCGTGATGACCGCGGTAAAACGGAACACCATGCCAGGGTCAATGACCAGCCCGGGTTGGGACTCGAGCGCCACCGCAATACCTACCGCCTGCACCAGGGCCAGAACCACAGTGCCGTAGCGGGTGTATTGGGTGATCTTGCGACGACCCGATTCGCCTTCTTTCTTGATGGCTTCCAGAGCGGGCACCACAGACGACATGAGCTGCATGATGATTGATGCAGAAATGTACGGCATGATACCCAGTGCAAGCACCGAGAAACGTTCGAGGGCGCCACCCGAGAACATATTGAACAAGCCTAATATGCCGCCCGAGTTGGACTGGAACATGTCGGCCAACGCGTCGGGGTTGATGCCCGGTACGGGTACGTGCGTACCCAACCGGTAAACCACCAGGGCGAGCAGCAGGAAAACAAGACGACGTTTGAGGTCGCCGAAGCGTGAACCTGCTTTACTCTGAGCCTGAGCTTTAGCCACCCGTTACCCCTTATTCAGCCAGCGAACCGCCAGCTGCTTCGATTGCAGCGCGAGCACCAGCCGTTGCCGAAACGCCTTTAAGTGTGACCTTGCGGGACAATTCACCCGACTTGATGACCTTGACGTAACGAACGCCCTGGCCAATCACACCGGCTTGCTTCAGCACCTGGACGTCGATTTCGTCGACGGGCAAGAGCTGAATTTCGGACAAGCGCACTTCGGCACGCAGATGACGACCCAGTGGTGTAAAACCACGTTTGGGCAAACGGCGATACAAAGGCATCTGACCGCCTTCGAAGCCGACTTTATGGAAGCCGCCCGAACGCGATTTTTGACCCTTGTGACCACGGCCACCTGTTTTGCCCAGGCCTGAACCAATGCCACGACCAACGCGACGTTTGGCATGCTTGCTACCAGGAGCAGGTTGCAACGTATTTAATTGTGTTTCTGACATCTCGATTCCTTTCAGGCTTCCGAGACAGTCACGAGGTAATCCACTTTACGGATCATCCCACGGACCTCGGGGGTGTCGACCAACACGCTGGTGCTGTTGAGACGTCGCAGACCCAGGCCACGAATGGTTTCGCGGTGAGACTGCTTGGTGCCAATAACCGAGCGCACGAGCGTTACTTTGATTTGTTTCTGTGTCGTCATGACTTACCCCAGAATTTCTTCAACCGTCTTGCCGCGCTTGGCAGCAATATCGGAAGGTGTCGAGCAGGCAGCCAGACCGTTCAACGTGGCGCGAACCAGGTTGTACGGGTTACTGGAGCCGAGGCTCTTGGCGACAACGTTACGCACACCCATCACTTCGAAAATAGCGCGCATCGGGCCGCCGGCGATAACACCGGTACCTTCTGCGGCAGGCGAAATGAGAACGGTAGACGCACCGTGCTTACCCACCACCGTGTGATGCAAGGTACCGTTTTTAAGGGGCACCTTGTTCAAGCCACGGCGGGCCTGTTCCATAGCTTTCTGGACGGCAACCGGAACTTCACGGGCTTTACCTTTGCCCATGCCGATGCGGCCATCGCCGTCACCGACCACGGTCAGCGCTGCAAAGCTCATGGTGCGACCACCCTTGACCACTTTGCTGACGCGGTTGACCGCGATCATTTTTTCACGCATGCCGTCGTCGTTTTCTTTCTCGGCGCTATTCTTGCCTTGTGCTTTAGCCATTTGACAATTCCTTGCTTAGAATTTCAGGCCGGCTTCACGCGCGGCTTCAGCCAACGCCTTGACGCGGCCATGATATCGGAAGCCCGAGCGATCGAAAGCGACGAGTTCAATACCCGCTGCTTTGGCTTTCTCGGCAACACGCTTGCCCACGAAAGTAGCTGCGTCAACGGTACTGCCGTTGGCCAGTTCTTTGCGGACTTCAGGTTCGAGCGTTGATGCGCTGACCAGAACGCGGTCACCTTCCGGCGAAATAATGTTGGCGTAAATGTGCGAGTTCGAACGGTGAACCGCCAGGCGATGAACGCGCAGTTCGGCGATTTTCCGGCGAGTGGCAACTGCACGACGCAAACGGGAGACTTTCTTATCCATGATTCTTCCTTGCCTACGTGCTTATTTCTTCTTGGCTTCTTTGAGGATGACTGTTTCGTCCGAGTAGCGCACGCCTTTGCCTTTGTAGGGCTCGGGTTCGCGGTACGCGCGGATTTTAGCAGCCGCCTGGCCGACAACCTGTTTGTTTGCACCCTTGATCACGATTTCGGTCGGGGTCGGGCATTCAATTTTGACGCCTTCAGGTGCTTCGAAGTTGATGTCGTGCGAGAAGCCCAGTTGCAATTTAAGCACTGTGCCCTGAACCTGGGCGCGGAAACCCACGCCGACCAGGTTCAGCTTGCGCTCGAAGCCGGTGCTGACACCGGTAACCATATTGGCTACCAGTGCGCGAACCGTTCCGGACATTGCTTTGGCATGGCGCGAATCGTTGGCCACGGCAAAGCTGATTTGACCGTCTTCGAGTTCGACCTTGACGTCACCGGTAAGGGCCTGGGACAGTGTGCCCAGAGGACCCTTGACAGTGATGAGGCCAGGGTTAATGGTTGTTTCAACGCCCTTGGGCAGACTAACCGGATATTTTGCAATACGTGACATATGATTCCCCTTATGCTACGTAGCAAAGTACTTCGCCACCCACGCCATTGGCGCGGGCCTTGCGGTCGGTCATGACGCCACGGGGTGTCGAGATGATGGCAACGCCCAGGCCGTTCATGACCTGAGGAATTGCACTGTGGCCTTTGTAAATACGCAGGCCAGGGCGCGACACGCGCTCGATGCGTTCAATAACCGGACGGCCGGCGTAGTATTTGAGGCCAATTTCGAGAACAGGCTTGGCCTGATCACCGGTGACGTGGAAGTTGTCGATGTAGCCTTCGTCTTTCAGCACAGCAGCAATAGCTACTTTCAGCTTCGAGGAGGGCATGCTGACCGACGTTTTGTTGACCATTTGTGCGTTACGTACGCGAGTCAACATGTCGGCGATGGGATCGCTCATGCTCATGGTGTTTTCTCCTACCAGCTAGCTTTAGTCATGCCAGGCACTTCGCCACGCAGCGCCATTTCGCGCAATTTGTGACGGGTAAGCCCGAACTTGGCAAAAACACCACGCGGACGACCAGTAACTACGCAGCGGTTACGCTGACGGCTAGGACTGGAGTTACGGGGAAGCTTTTGCAGTTCCAAACGTGCCTGATAGCGTTCTTCGTCGGTTTTTGACTGGTCGTCGATGATCGATTTCAGGGAAGCACGCTTGGCAGCGTATTTTTCGGCCAGCTTGGCGCGTTTAATGTCGCGATTAATCAGTGAAAGTTTAGCCACGTCATCGCCCCTTAATTGCGAAACGGGAAGCTGAAGGCTGTAAGCAGCGCTTTGGCTTCGTCGTCTGTCTTGGCAGTGGTTGTGATGCTGATGTTCAGACCACGGACTGCGTCGATTTTGTCGTATTCGATTTCAGGGAAAATGATTTGCTCTTTAACCCCGACGTTGTAGTTACCCCGGCCGTCGAAGGCACGACCCGAAATACCACGGAAGTCACGTACGCGCGGCAATGCGACAGTAACGAGACGATCGAGGAATTCGTACATGCGCTGACCACGCAGGGTGACCATGCAACCAATAGGGTAGTCTTCACGGATTTTGAAGCCCGCGATAGCCTTGCGTGTTTTGGTGACAACAGGCTTTTGACCCGCGATTTTGGCGAGATCGCCAACAGCGTGTTCAATGACCTTTTTGTCGGCAACCGCTTCAGACACACCCATGTTGAGGGTGATCTTGGTGATGCGGGGCACTTCCATAACGCTTTTGTAGCCAAATTTGGCCTGAAGGTCGGCAACGACCTTGCTGCGGTAAAACTCTTGTAAACGAGCCATTGTGTCGCCCCTTACGCTTTAGCGCCAACGACTGCGCCGCTGGAACGAAAAATACGAACTTTGCGACCATCGACTTCTTGTACACCCACGCGATCGGCCTTGCCGGACTCGGGGTTGTAAATTGCCACATTCGAAATATGAATAGGCATGGTCTTGTCGATGATGCCACCCTGCGAACCCGTCATGGGGTTGGGTTTGACGTGTTTTTTGACAACATTGATGCCTTCGACCAGAACGTGGTCGGCGTCAACGCGCTGCAGCACGGTGCCACGGCGTTTTTTGTCGCGACCAGTCAATACGATGACTTCGTCGCCTTTGCGAATTTTTTCCATGGTCGCTCCTTACAGCACTTCTGGGGCCAGCGACACGATCTTCATGAATTTCTCTGTACGCAGTTCACGCGTTACAGGTCCGAAGATACGGGTACCGATGGGTTCCAGCTTGGCATTGAGCAAAACTGCGGCGTTACCGCCGAACTTGATCAACGAGCCGTCTTTACGGCGTACGCCTTTGGCAGTGCGAACTACCACAGCGTTGTAAATTTCGCCTTTTTTGACGCGTCCGCGCGGTGCGGCTTCTTTGACGCTAACTTTGATAACGTCGCCGATAGCGGCATAACGGCGCTTGGAGCCGCCCAACACCTTGATGCACATTACAGAGCGTGCACCTGTGTTATCGGCCACGTCCAGCGTGGTCTGCATTTGTATCATGATTTTTCCTGTGCCAACTTAGCCGCGCTTGCTTACTAACGATTAGTAAATAGCCCGGCCAGTTTTGGTCCCGTAAGGCTTGTTGCCAAGCCCTGGGTTGAAATCTTGCTTAAACTTTGGGAAGTATTGCAGGCAATTTGCCAGCAAGTTCTCTAGTATAAAACGCCTTGCTTATAAAGGCAAGGCGTTTTATCTAAAACAATCAGGCAATTACCACAACAGCAACGCCGCCTGGCGCCGGGGTGTCACAGCCCCGGTATTTACTTCATTGGACAATTAGCCACGTAGACGTCGGCATGCCCCTCAAGCGGGGCGCCCATGAGCTTCGGCTTCACGGTATCTCCTGCTTTTTGATACTGGAAGATGTAGTAATTTTGCAAGGGCATGTTATTGGTGTTGAACGAGAACTGTCCGCGCACAGACTTGAACTCGGACCCT